>NZ_JCBATA010000108.1:0-13213 GCF_059816245.1 Frankia sp. RB5 | reverse complement strand
TCGGCGGCGGGCGGCGGGGCGGGCGGGCGCGCGGTCGCGGCCCGCACCGCGACGGGGGCGAGGACGGGTCGCGGCCGGGCGGGCGACGTGGCGGGACGGCGGGGGAGCAGGGGGCCGGCGGTCGGGTGCGACAGAGCCATGGGTCAGTGATACCGCGGCGGATACCGACCGCCACGTCTTGACTTCCCCCCGCGTCGCTGGATTGTCCTTTCCCCACAGGATGTCCACAGGGTCACCTCGAGTTACCCACCGCCACGTCGACAGGGTTGTCCACATGACGATCTTGATGTGACGAGTCTCACATCCGCCGGGTGGTCCGCGGGCGACGCCGGCGCGAGCGTCAGCCGGGGGAGACCGGCGCCGCGCGTGGGGCGAGCAGGGCGTCGACGAGACGGGCGGCGTCGGCGAGCGCCAGCGCGGTGGCGACGAACAGGATCGTGTAGGTGATCGGCGCCATCACCCGCTCCACGATCTCCCCGACCGGCGGCGGCGCACCCCCGCGCGCACGCTCACGGGCGGTGATGGCCTCCAGCTGGCCGCGGACGTAGGCGTCGCAGCGCCCCGCGGGCAACGCCGGCGCCGCCCCGGCGACCAGGTCGCGCAGCACCTCCCGCCCGGCCGGCGACGACATCTCCTCCAGGTACTGCTCCGCGTAGGCGACGAGATCCCCGCGCAGCGACCCGGTGTCGGCCGGCGCGGCGTCCGGGCGCAGCCGCGCGGCGGCGACGTCGGCGAGCAGCTCCGTGAGATCCCCCCACCGCCGGTACACCGTCGACGGCGTCACCCCGGCGCGCGCCGCCACCAGCGGCACGGTGATCTCGTGGCGGGGCCGCTCGGCCTGCAGCGCGAGCACCGCCCCGTGCACCGCGGCCTGCACCCGCGCGCTGCGCCCACCCGGGCGCGGCCCCTGCGGACTCACAACCAGCACCTTAACGCGAAACCTTTGCGTCAAGCGCGGGCGGGCGCTAACGTGCCCCCCGCTAACGCAAAATCTTAGCCTTTAGCTGTTCGGTGGAAGGGACACCCATGCCCACCCAGCCCCCCGCCAGCACCCCACGCCCGCACACGCGCCCGCGGCTGGCCGGGCGGCTCGGGCCCCGCGCCGGGTTCGCCCTGCAGACCTCGCTGCTGCTGTCCTTCCTCGCCGCCTCCGCCACCCCCACCCCTCTCTACGCCGTCTACCAGCACGCCTGGGGCTTCTCCCCGATCACCGTCACCGTCGTGTTCGGCGTCTACGCACTCGCCGTGCTCGGCGCTCTGCTCGTCGCCGGCGCCCTGTCCGACCATGTCGGGCGCCGCCCCGTCATCCTCGCCGCCACCTGCACCCAGGCCGCCGCCGCGATCGTGTTCGCCACCGCGGACGGGGTGGGCCCGCTGCTGGCGGCCCGTGTCCTGCAGGGCCTGGCCACCGGGGCGGCCGCGGGCGCCGTCGGCGCCGGCCTGCTCGACCTCGACCACGCCCGCGGCACCCTCGTCAACGGCGCCGGCTCCTTCGCCGGCATCGCACTCGGCGCGATCGGCTCCGCCGTGTGCGTCGCCTACCTGCCCCATCCGACGCGGCTGGTCTACGTGGTGCTGCTCGCCGTCCTGCTCACCCAGGCCGCCGGCGTCCTTCTGCTCACCGAGACCTCCCCGCGCATCCCCGGCGCCCGCGCCTCGCTGCGCCCCCGGGTGGCCGTGCCCCCGCCCGTCGCCCGCGCCCTGCTCGTCACCGGCCCGTGTCTCGTCGCCACCTGGGCGCTGTCCGGCTTCTACTTCTCCCTCGGCCCGGCGCTGGCCCGCCAAGTCGCCCACGTCGACGACGCCACCGCCACCCGGGCCATCCTGCTCGGCGGCCTGGCTGTGCTCACCCTCGCCGGCACCGCCTCGGCGACCATCGTCGCCGTGCGCGACGCCACCCCCCGCACGGTGATGTTCCTCGGCACCACCAGCCTGATCGCCGGCGTCGGGGCGACCCTGCTCGCCACCGCCGGCCACGACACCGCCCTGTTCTACGCCGGCACCGCCGTGGCCGGGGCGGGCATCGGCGCCGGGGTGCAGGGCAGTCTGCGTGTCCTGCTGCCCCTGGCCGGCCCCGAGCAGCGCGCCGGCGTCCTGTCGACCGTGTACGTGCTGTGCTACCTGGCGCTCGGCGTGCCCGCCGTCGGCGCCGGCTACCTGACCACCCACGACGGGCTGACCGACAGCAGCCGCGCCTACGGCGCCACCGTCATGGCCCTGGCCGCCGTGGCGCTCGCCGGCCTGCTGACCCGCCGCCCCGAGCACACCCCCGACGTGTCGCCCACCCCGCGCCCGGCCGACGGGCCGCTGCCGGACGCCGGATAGCGTGCCCGCCCGCCGGACGGGGTACCCGCCGCCCGCCTCTCGCGGGAGGCGGGCGCGCTCAGCGACGCCAGGGGGAGCGGGAGGTGTTGCGGGGCAGTGGTTCGGTGGCCGCCCAGATCCGCCGCCAGCGCGCCGTGGGCGTGCCCGGCGCGCCGCGCAGCCGCGCCGAGACCGACGCCGGGCCGCCCGCCGTGCCCGCGGTCGCCGCCGGCCGGGGGACGAGGCGGTGGCGCTGGCGCTCCAGCGGCCGCACCCCGGCCACCACCGCACCATCCACCGGCGTGCCCGCGACCGAGGTGCTGCCAGCCGACGCCGCGCCCGTGACGTCGACGGGGCGCGGATGCGAGCCGTCCTGCCCGCCCGCAGCGCCGTCGCGATCCGCGGCGGGCGGTGCAACGGACACGTCGCCGGCGGGAGAGCCGGCGGTGGGGGACTCGCGGTAGGAGCGACGGGTCGCGTCCCACCAGGACGTGGCGTCCTCGGCGCACAACCGGTCGACCTCCGCGGCCAGCCGCGCGGTGAACGTCCGCACATCCTCACCGGCCACCGGCCGCAACGGCCGACCGAAACGCACCGTCACCTGCGGACGACCCGGCACCGGCCAGTTACGGCCCCGCGGCATCGCCGCGAACGCCCCGCGCATCCCCACCGGCACCACCGGCACCCCGGCGTTGATCGCCAGATAGGCGGCGCCGAGCCGGAACCGGCCCCGCGCCCCGTCCTTCGACCGCGTCCCCTCCGGGAAGATCACCAGGTTCCAGCCGTCACGCAGCAGGGTCAGCGGCGTCGCCGACGGCGCCCCACCGGTGCGGTCGATCGGCACCGTCGCGAACGCCAGCGCGCTCGACGCGCCGCGCCACGCACTGTCGAAGAAGTAGTCCGCCGCCGCCGTCACCGCCGTGCGCGAGCGCACCCGCCCCGGCAACGCGCACAGCAGCATCGGCGCGTCGAGATGACTGGAATGGTTCGACACGATCAGCACCGGGGTGCCGCGCACCTCGTCGAACACCTGCGCACCGAACGTGTCCACGGTCAGCGTCGCATGCAGCAGCGGGTTCATCACCCCGGACAGGAACGCCGCCCGCGTCGCGCGCGCCGCCCCCGACCGCGCCCAGCCCGTGGGGAACTCCCGCGTCCCCGACGTCGGCGAGGCCGGCGCCGCACCCGCCGCACCGCCACCGGCGGCGGCAGCGGGCCGGGTGCCCGGCCGGCCCACCCGACGCCACCCGGACGCGGCCTCGCGCAGCCCCACACCCCGTCGCGGTCTGTGCCCCATCCCGATCACCTCTGCCCCTCACGATCACGTCCTGCGCGCCGCGGCCGCGCTGCGCCGCAGGCCCGGCCCATCCCCACCCGCCCGCCGACACGCCCCGCACGCCCCGACGCCGCACACCCGACGCCGCTCATCGCACGTCGGCGACCAGCCGCGGCGGGCTGTGCAGATAGGTGATCGACGGATCCCGGCCCACCGACGCGGCGACGATCTCCAACGCGTCCGCCAGCGTCGACGCCGCCCGAAACCCCAACCGGGCACACACCGCCCGATCCCCCCCGACGAACACCACCTCACCCAGATACGCCCGCGCCGGCGCCGTCTCATACCAGCGGTGGAACGGATGCACCCCATGCAACGCCAGCGACGTCCGGTACAGCGACGTGTACCACGGGTCGGTCGCGTACTGGCGTTCGAACTTAGCCTCGATCGTCGCCGGCTCGCTCGACTCCGCCAGCACCTCCTCGTAGAAGTCCACATACGACGGCTGATGCAACTGCGAGAACCGCGCCGCCATCGGATGGTAGACGATCATCGCACCGTTCTCGCGGACCACCGGACGGCCCGCATGCCGGGTGAACACATCCCCGAGCGCGCCATGCGCGGCCAGCACCGCGTCCCCCGGCCCCGACCCGTGGAACGGCCCGAACGGCCCCAGCCCGACGACCACCACGTCGGCCTGCCCGTCGACCTCGACCCGCTGCTGCCCGTCGACCTGCGCCCACGCCGCCGCACAGACCAGCTCCGGGTCCCCCGCGCCCACCGAGGTGATCGCGTAGTCGGCGCTCAGATCCCGCAGCGCGCGGCGCCGGCCCCGCCCGCCGAGCAGGTCCAGACCCCGACCCACCCCGTAGGCCATCGCCTGGTCGGGCAGCGACCACTCCCACTCGCGGCGCGTCAGAAACGGTGACCCCGCCGGGCCGACCGCGGCGTTCACCGTCGCACTGACCGCGAACACCGGCACCGCCGCGCCGAGCACCGCACCCAGCCGCCCCGCCGCCCCGCCCCGCCCCGCCGCGGGGGAGACGGCCCCGCCAGCCCGCGACCCCTCACCCTCCGCACCCTCCGACGGTCCCGCCCAGGCCGCCGCCGTCATCGCCGCGGCCACACTGTGCACCGCCCGCAGCGACGCGTACGACGACACCCCGGCCGCCAGCCCCGCAGGACCCCCCACCCCGGCGGCCTGCACCACCTCGACGGACACCACCAGATCGGCCTGCGCCACCACCCGCGCCACCGCCACCGGCTCCCCGGCCGCGCTCTGCCCCACCTCGACGAGGTTCGCCGCGTCCTCGGCGTCATGGCAGACAAGCGCCGACGGCCAGAACGAGCGGAACACCCGCTCCCCGACCAGACGCTCCATCTCCCGCGCCGACAGCCGCCGGTGCAACCCACTGGCGACGATCAGCGACACCTCGTCCACCCCGGCCGCCGCCGCCGCCGTCAGCACCTGCTCCAGAATCCGCCCACGCACATCAGGACGGCGCATCCGCGGCGCCGGCACCGCCGGATCGGCCACGGCGATCACCAGCCGCATCCCGGGACGCAGCAACGCCGCCAGCGGCTCCGAGCCCACCGGGGCCGCCAACGCCGCCGCGATCGCCGCGTCGACGTCCTCGACACCCGGCCGCGGCTGCGGCGGATACACCACCCGCGTCCCCAGCGGGAAACGCTCCAGCAGCACCCCGTCGCCCTGGTGCACCAGCAGCGGGGGAGTCCGCTCGTCGACCTCGAGCACGAACCCCGGTCTCACCGAAACGATCCCTTCCACGTCCGCCGCGAAGAGCCACACCCTTCACGGACCCAGTCCAATCCCGCCACCGCAGGCCCCGCCCCCCACCCGCCGAGCCCCGCCCCCACAGCAGCACACACCGCGGCGTCACAGGGTATGGCGTCGCCGCCCATCAGGTCGCCGTCGGATCAAACGCCACCCGCACCACACCGAGCCGGCCCGCGTCCAGCGCGTGCTCCACCGCCTCCCGGAAACCGGCCAGCGGATAGGCCGCCGCCACCAGCGCGTCCAACCGCTCATCCGCCGCCAGCGCCCACACCGCCTCCCACACCCCGTCATCATCACCGCCGTCGCCGCCGGCCTCGCCGTCGCGGCTGGCGCCGACCAGCTCCAACCCCCGCGCCCACAGCGGCGTCAGATCCACCCGCCCCGACGGCGCGCCCGCCACCACCACCCGCCCACCCGCCCGCGTCGTGCGCAACGCCAGCGACAACGCCCGCGCGTCCCCCGCCGCGTCGAACGCCACATCCACCCCACCGAGCAGGAACGACTCCCCGGCCCGCGCCGAGACCCGCACCGCCCGCGCCGCCCGGCGCACCCCCGCCACCGCCCCCGCCGGATCGAACACCACCGACGCGCCGAACCGGCCCGCCAGCCGAACCCGCTGCGGATGACCCGTCACCACCGCCACCGTGTCCGCCTCGGTCAACGCCCGCACCGCCAGCACCGTGCACAACCCCACCGCACCCGCCCCGACGACCAGCACCCGCGACCCCGGCGCCACCCGCGCCCGGCGCACCGCCCGCACCGCCCGCACCAGCACATCGACGAGAACCGCCCGCGCGTCAGGCACGCTGTCGGGCACCGCGTGCACCGCCGCCCGCGGCGCGACCATCACCCGGCTCCACCCCCCACCGGCCACCCCCACCGCACCCGGCACCGCCTGCGCGCCCGGCGCGGCGTCGGCGTCGACCACCACCCGCGACCCCGCCGCCAACACTCCACCCACCACCCCGGCGACCCCGTCCACCCGCTCCTGCACCCGGCCCACGACCTCCCGGCCCGGCACGAACGGCAACGGCACCGCCGCCGCCAGATACGCCGACGCCCGCCCCGTCACCAACGCCAGATCCGCCCCGCCGATCCCCGACAGCGACGGACGCACCCGCACCCACCCCGCGTCCGGCGGCACCGGATCCTCCCCGTCGACATAGCGCAACGGCACCACCCGGCACACCGCCGACCCACCCCACCGCGACCCGCCGACCCCCAGCCCCGCAAGCCGCGCCGCCACCACCCGCCCCGGCGACGCGTACATCTGCACCCCGCGGGTCACCGCCCACCACCCGCCGCGCCGCGACGAACCCCCGCCGACACCGCCTCACCCGCCACGGCGCCCACCCCGGTGGGACGCGGCCACGGCACCACCACAGCGGAGGCCGCCCGCGCCCGTGCCGCCGCCGCCTGCCAGCCCCGCTCCACCCGGCTGCCCACCACCAGCCGCGACTCGCCGGCCGCCACCGACCACTCCTCGATCGGCCAGCCCGCCCCCCGCGCCACCTGGTGCAACGCCACATCCGGATTGACCGCCACCGGATTGCCCACCGCCCGCAGCAACGGCAGATCCGACTGGCTGTCCGCATACGCCCACGACACCGCCAGATCCGCCCCCACCACCCGGGCGTGATGCTCCACGAACGCCGCCCGCGCATCCCCGACCAGCGGCGAGGACGCCAACCGCCCGGTGAGAAGCCCGTCCGAGCCCACCTCCAGGCGCGCCGCCACCACATCGTCGAACAGCGCCGCCAGCGGCGCCGTCAACGCCTCCACCGCCCCCGTCAACAACACGGTGCGATGCCCCGCCGCCCGATGCTCCCGCACCCGGCGAATCCCCGCCGGCCGCACCCGGCGCAGCAGAATATCGCCCGCCACCTGCGCCACCAGCCGCTCCAACTCCGCCGGATCCACCCCCGCGTAGCGGGCGTACACCGCCCGCATCAGATGCCCCCGATCACGGCGCTCCGCCCGCGCATACCCCGGCAGCGCCGCCGCCAGCCCCGCAAGCTCGCGCACCCGCCCCACCCGGCCCGCATCCGCCAGCCGCATCCACAGATACGACTCCACCACCGTCGCCTGCGCCACCGCCCCATCCAGATCGAACACGGCCACCACCCCCTCCCCGGAGGGCAGATGCCCCGACAGCCGCCGCGGCGGCGCCGGGGGACGCGGCCGGCGCAGCACCGCCGTCACCGCCGGGCAGTGCACCTCCCGCAGATAGTGCCGCCAGTCGAAACACCGCGGATCAAACCCGAAGTCACGCTGATCCGCCTCGTCCAACCCGTCATGCAACGCCGCCGTCGCATCGTCGACGTAGACCAGCTCCGCCTTCGTGTACGCCCGGTACACATCCGAATAGCGGCGCAGGAACGACACCCGCGTCTGCGCCCGCTCCAACTGCCCCGCCCAGCTGCGCGCCCGCGCCGACGCCGGCACCTGCGCCAGCGCCTTGCCCGCCGCCCCCACCAGCGCCTCCGAACGACGAAGCCGCGCCTCCGCCGCCGCCGCCCCCGCGAACGGCCACTGCGGCACCCCGATCGCCCCCCGCCCCCGCTGCGGCAGCGGATCGGCCAGGAAGTACTCCCGCACATGCTCGTACAGCTCCCAGAACCGCAACGGATTCCGAAACCCCGAACACACCGTGTAATACGCCGGCCGCTCCACCGGCGGGGTGTGCGCCGCCGCCGCGAGCGTCGCGTTCACCACCAGATCAATCGGAATGATGTCCACCACCGCGTCCGGCGACGCCGGGAAATCCGGCAGCTCCCCCCGGCCGTAGGCCAGGATCAGCGGCTCGGCCATCTTGAACCCCTCGATCCACCCCGGGAACGGCCGCGCCACCGCACTCTCGATGATCGACGGGCGCACGATCGTCAGCGGCAGCTCCCCGTGATGCTCCTCCAACCAGCGCTCACCCAACGCCTTGGTGAACGTGTACGCATCCGTCCACCCCAGCACCTGCGCCCGCTCACCGCCCGCCGACACCAGCCGGCGCGCCACCCACTCCCGGCGCAGCCGCTCCGCCTCCGCCGACACCGTCTGCGCCCCCGCCGCCGCGAACCGGCGCACCGCCGCCCGCCGAAACCGCGTCGAGTTCTCCGGCGACCGCGACGCGTCCTCGGTCTGCTCCCGCACCCGCGTCGCGAACGCCTGCTCCACACGCCAGTCCACATCGTGCGCCAGCGGCCCCTCCGCGATGTGCCCCGACCGCAACCCCGCCACATACGCGGTCGACACGTGCACCAGATGCGGCGCGGCCCCCGCCGCCCGCAACGCCCGCACCAGCTCCTGCACCCCACCCACATTGATCCGGAACGCATCATCGATCGGCGGGTCGAACGACACCTCACCCGCACAGTGGATCACCACGTCGATGTCACCGGGCAGCGCCGGCACCCGCGTCAGATCCCCCTCGATGACCTCCACCCGCGACGCCACCAGCGCCGCCAGCTCCGCCGCCCCCACCCGCTCCCGCAACAGCCGGAACGCCGGCTTACGGGTCATCCGGGCCAGACGCGCCGCACCACTGTGACTGCCCCGCGGCCGCACCAGCGCCACCACCCGGGTGTCCGGGAAATCCGACAGCAACCGCTCGAGCAGCGCCTCACCCATGAACCCGGTAATCCCGGTCACCAGGACACGCCTGCCCGCCAGCTGCTCGCGCAGACCCACCCTGACCTCCGCTGCGATTCCCCGGGACACCCCTACGGGCACCCACGCATCCTCCGGATGGGCGGGTGCACATCCGGTGGGCAACCCTAGGCGACGATCCGCCCCCACGACGCCAACCCGCAGTTCACCGGTCGGTGCCCACGCCGCGGTACGCACGGAAACCTACCGTCCGCGCCGCGCCGCGGTGACGGGCAGCCCCACGATCCGGCTCCCGACCTGGACAACCCCACCCCACCCGTCCACCCCCACCTGGGTGCCACCCCGAAGCCACCCCCTGTGTGGACATGCCGACCTGGCCACCACCCGCCAGGACAGGCCCACACCACCCGATCGCGACCACCCCGCCCCACCCGCACCGCCGCCCCCACGCAGGACCGACACCCGACACCCGGCATCCGGGGCTCGGGGGAGCGGTTCAGCCCGCCGCCACCGACCGCATCGCCTCCACCAGCCGCACACACGACCCCGCAAGACCCCACCGCTCACCCAGGGCCACCACCGCCGCCGCATCCACCGGGCCCGCCGGCAACACCGTGTCCACCGGCCCCACCGGCACATCACGCACCACCGCCACCACCGGCACCGCCGCCGCCAGATACCCCCGCGCCCCCTCCAACCGCCGGCGCACCCCCGCCGACACCCCCTCCACCGCGACCGCCGGCCCCGCCGCGTCCACCGCCGCCATCAGCCCCGCCAGCGACCCGAACCGGCCCAGCAACGCCGCCGCCGTCTTCGCCCCGATCCCCGCCACCCCCGGCAACCCGTCACTGGGATCACCCCGCAGCACCGCGAAATCCGCGTACGCCCGCCCCGGAATGCCATAGCGGGCCGCCACCGACGCCTCATCCACCACCGCGAACCGCTCCACCGCATACCGCACCCGAACCCCCGCCGCGTCCTGCACCAGCTGGAACAGATCCCGATCACCCGTGAGGATGTCGACCCCACCGCGATGAGCCGTCGCCAACGTCCCGATCACGTCATCCGCCTCGAACCCCGCCACCGCCACCCGCGCGATCCCGAACGCGTCCAACACCTCATCGATGATCGGCAGCTGCACCAGCAGCTCGGACTCCACCTCCTCCACCGCACCCCCGCCCGCCGCCTCACCCGCCACCCGATGCGCCTTGTACGACGGCAGCAACGCCACCCGAAACGCCGGCCGCCAGTCCGCGTCGAAACACGCCACCAGATGACGCGGCCGCACCTCCACGAGCTGACGCGCCAGCGTGTCCAACAGCCCGCGCACCGCCCCCACCGGCGTTCCGTCCGGCGCCCGCACCGACCGCGGCACCCCGTAGAACGCCCGGAAGTACAACGACGGCGCATCCGCCAGCATCAACCGCCCCGCACCCTCACCCACCGTCATCGCCACCGCCCCTCCCAGCCCCGTCCGACACGACCGAACCCCAGACCCCGGTACGCCACCCCGCGCGCCCCGGCGCACTCCCCGCGCGGCGCCCGCGGGCACTCCCGCGCCGCACCGGCCGCCACCCGGGCGCACACCCGCCGCCGACCGTACCGGCTGTCCCACCGGGACCAGGCAACGGACCAGAAACAGCCTCTCTCCCACACGGTCACCTGCGTACGCTCCGGATCGTGCTGGAAGATCTCGACCGACGAATCGTGCAGATGCTGTGCCGAGATGGGCGCATGAGTTTCACTGACCTCGGCCGAGCCACCGGCCTGTCGGTCTCCGCCGTCCATCAGCGCGTCCGCCGCCTGGAGCAACGCGGCGTCATCACCTCCTACACGGCGCTCGTCGACCCCACCGAGGTCGGACTGCCCCTGACCGCCTTCGTCTCGATCACCCCGATCGACCCGAGCGCCCCCGACGACGCCGCCGACCGCCTCGCCAACATCGTCGAGATCGAGGCCTGCCACAGCGTCGCCGGCGACGAAAGCTACCTGCTCAAGGTCCGCGTCGCCAGCCCTACCGACCTGGAGGCCCTCCTGCAGCGCATCCGCGCCGCCGCCGGCGTCTCCACCCGCACCATGGTCGTCCTGTCCACCCCCTACGAAGGCCGCCCACCAGCCCTCTGAGCCACCCGCCACCAGCGCCACCCCCACCGCGGCCGGCGGGCAGACTCACCCTCGTGACCGCCCCCCACCTCGAGCCCCACCACCACCGCCACACCCTGCTGCTCTACCGGGGCGGCCACATCCACACCCCCACCCACCGCCGCGCCACCGCCATGGCCACCCTCGGCCCCACCATCACCTGGATCGGCACCGACGACACCGCCCCCACCCACCACGCCGACACCGTCATCGACCTCGACGGCGCCCTCGTCACCCCCGCCTTCGTCGACGCCCACCTGCACACCACCGCCACCGGCCTCGCCCTCACCGGCCTCGACCTCACCACCAGCCCCACCCGCACCGCCGCCCTCGACGCGCTGGCCACCCACGCCCGCCACCAGCGCCACACCACCGTGTTCGGCACCGGCTGGGACGAGACCCGCTGGCCCGACCCCACACCCCCCACCGCCACCGAACTCGACCGGGCCACCGGCGGCGCCGCCGTCTACCTCGCCCGCGCCGACGGCCACACCGCCGTCATCTCCACCGCCCTGGCCACCCGCGCCCACGCCGCCAGCCACCCCGGCTGGCACCCCGACGGCCTGGTCACCGGCCCCGCCCACCACACCGCCCGGCGCACCGCCGACACCAGCCTCACCCCCAGCCAACGCCGCGCCACCTGGGCGGCCACCCGCACCCACGCCGCGCGCCTGGGCATCGCCGCCCTGCACGAGATGGCCGGCCCCGACGTCTCCAGCGCCGACGACCTCGCCGGCCTGCTCGCCCACGCCGCCACCGTGCCCGGCCCCCAGATCCACGGCTACTGGGCCGGCGACCTCACCACCGCCCGCACCCTCGGCGCCGCCTGGGGCGGCGACACCTTCGTCGACGGCTCCCTGGGCTCCCATACCGCCGCCCTGCACAGCCCCTACGCCGACGCCCCCCACCACGGCACCCTGCACCTCGACGCCGCCGCCGTGCGCGACATCGCCCTGTCCGCCACCACCGCGGGCCTGCAGACCGGCTTCCACGCCATCGGCGACGCCGCCCTCACCACCGTCCTCGACGGCCTCGCCGCCGCCGCCGCCCGCACCGGCCACGCCCACCTGCGCGCCGCCCGCCACCGCCTCGAACACGCCGAGATGACCACCACCGACCACCTCGGCCGCATCGCCGCCCTCGGCCTCGTCGTCTCCACCCAACCCGCCTTCGACACCCGCTGGGGCGGGCCCACCGGCATGTACGCCACCCGCCTCGGGCCCGCCCGGGCCGCCGCGATGAACCCCTACGCGGCCATGGCCGGCGCCGGCATCACCCTCGCCTTCGGCTCCGACGCCCCCGTCACCCCCCTCGACCCCTGGGGCGCCGTCCGCGCCGCCACCGGCCACCACACCCCGGGCGCGCGGCTGTCCACCCACGCCGCCTTCACCGCCGCCACCCGCGGTGGCTGGTACGCCGCCCGCGCCGAGGACGACGGCCATGGCATCCTCGCCCCCGGCCATCCCGCCACCTACGCGATCTGGGACGGCCCCCGCACCGGCGACTGGGCCCTGCCCGACCCGCACGCACCCACACCCCAATGCCGGCGCACCGTGCTGCGCGGCCGCATCCTGCACGACACCCCGCGCTGAAGGCACCGCCTCCCCGAACTGCTCCCCGCCCGCACCGCTCCCGCACCCCGATAGTCGCACATCCGTTCGATTCAAAGGAGGCGGGGCGTCATCACCGTCACCGGATGCCAGAAATGTCTGCACCAACGCCGGGGCGAACCCGCCGACACAGGGGAAACCCGGCGGGGGAGTGGGACCATCCAGGTTCCCCGACCGACCGCGTTCCCCGACCGACCGCGATCGCCATCCCAGGCGGGAGCCGCGGCCGGCGAACCACCCGCCCCGGTCCGGCGGGACCGCGCCGCCCCACGGACACAGCGACCACCAGCGACAGGCCCGCAGGAGCGGGGGCGGCGTGGTCAGCGCGGCCATCGTGACCGAAACTGGTTCGGTGATCGGACCCGGCGCCGGCCTGGATGCGCAGCAGCTGCTTCTTGTAGTTCCACTCGTAGAGCGCGCGGGCTTCGTCGAGCCCCTCGTAGCACTGCAGCCGGATCAGCTCGGCGCCCACCGAGCTCGCCA
>NZ_JCBATA010000107.1:0-14036 GCF_059816245.1 Frankia sp. RB5 | reverse complement strand
GCGCGGACGATCATCGGACGGGTCTGATCGTCGCACCCGCCTCCGACAGTTTTTTGCCTTGACGCAAAGGCTCCAGCCCGGTCTGGACGATCACCGCAAGGGCGAAAAACGGTGTTACCGCGGGAACGCGGGGACCCGACTGGCCTGTCAGGCAGTGATCAGCGCGGTGGGGGTGCGCGAGGAGCGTGGGGCTCGTGAAGTGAGGTGCGAGGTGTGAGGGGTGCGGTCCTGCGGGACCGCGGACGTCACGGCGGGCTACGCGTGGATCAGTTTGCGCCCGGGCGGCGCATCGCGGGCCGCGAGGCGGCGGGGCCTGCGGGGCGGCCGGCGTTGCGGAGGACATCCTTGCGGATCTTCATCATCGCGTTGGTGGGCAGCGCGCGGACGGGGTGCACCTCGGCGGGGATCTTGTAGTGGGCGACGCGGCCGCGCAGCCAGCCGGGGATCTCCGCGGCCAGTGCGGCGCCGTCGGTGCCGGCCGCCGGCACGACGAAGGCCATGCCCACCTCGCCGAGCCGCTCGTCGGGCATGCCGACCACCGCCGACAGGGCGACGCCCGGATGGGCGGCGAGCACCGTCTCGACCTCGGCGGGATACACGTTGAACCCGCCGGAGACGTACATGTCCTTCAACCGGTCCGTGATGACCACGTAGCCGCGCTCGTCGCGGGTGGCGACGTCACCGGTGTGCAGCCAGCCCTCACCATCCGTCACGGGGACCAGCGTCCCACCGTCGTCCGGCTCGCCGCCGTCGCCCCCGTAGTCCGGGGAGACCCAGTAGCCCGGGGAGACCCAGTAGCCCGGGGAGACGACGTAGCCGCGGACCAGCAGCTCGCCGGGCTGGCCGGGGGGCGCGTCCTCGCCGATCGGGTCGACGAGGCGGATCTCGTTGCCCGGCAGGCAGCGGCCGACGGTGGCCACCACGTCCTCGGGGTCGTCCGCGGGCACGCAGGTGGTGACCAGCGCGGTCGCCTCGGTCAGACCGTAGCAGGTGATGATGTCGGTGAAGCCGAGGTCGCGGCGCAGCCGGTGGATCAGCGCCGCGGGAACCTTGCTCGCCGACGGGATCGTCGCCCGCAGGCTGGTCAGGTCCAGGCCGGCCCGTTCCGGGGCTGCCAGCAGGTCGGTGAACAGGGTGGGCGGCCCGGGCAGGACGGTGACCCGCTCCCGCGCCACGGTCCGCAGCACCTCGCCCGCGTCGTAGCGGGCCACCGGCAGGACGGTCGCGCCATGCACCAGGCAGGCCATCCAGCCGGCCTTGTAGCCGAACGAGTGGAAGAACGGCGGGACGACGAGGTAGCGCTCCCCCGGGCCGAGCCCGAGCAGAAGGCCGAGGTAGCCGTGGGCGCGCAGCGACTGACCGTGGGTAGCGAGCACACCCTTGGGCCGTCCGGTCGTCCCGGAGGTGAACAGCAGGTCGCTGTAGTCGTCGGGACCGACGGCGGCGACCCGGGCCCGGGCCCGCTCACGCGCGGCCGCCGAGTCACCAGCCGACACCGAGTCACCAGCCGACACTGTGGCGACGAACTCGGCCAGGACGGCGATCTCGCGCACCGACTCCGGCGGTCCGCCGGCCGCGGCGAGCAGCTCGTCGAGCAGGTCGCGGCCGGCCACCAGAGGGTCGATCAGCAGGACCCGGGGGCGGGCGCGGGCGAGGATGTCGAGCACCTCGGGCGCCGCGAGGCGGGTGTTCAGCGGGACGAGCGTCGCCCCCGCGCCCTGCGCGCCGAGCGCCGCGATGATCCAGGCGGCGCTGTTCGGCGCCCACAGCGCGACCCGGTCACCGGGCTCGACGCCGAGCGCGACCAGCGCGGTGACCGCGTCGAGGGCCTCGTCCGCCAGCTGGCGGTAGTTCCACCGGCGCGGCCCGTCGACGATCGCGTCCTGGTCAGGAAACCGCTGCGCCGAGCGCAGCAGTGCCCCGGGGATGCTGCGGCACTCGACGTCGAACCTCGGGTCCGGGGGCCACTCAGTCACGGCACGGCTCAGTCACGGCACGGCTCAGTCATCGTGCGGCGCTGAGCACCCCCCGGGCGATGACCAGCTGCTGGATCTGGCTGGTGCCCTCGTAGATGCGGAACAGTCGCGCGTCACGGTAGAAACGCTCGACCGGGACGCCGCGCATGTAGCCGCTGCCGCCGTGGATCTGCACCGCGCGGTCGGCGATGCGGCCGACCGCCTCGGAGGCGAAGTACTTCGCCGCGGACGGCCCGACGCGGCGGTCCGAACCGTCGTCGAACGCCGCCGCCACGTCCTTGACCAGCGACCGCGCCGCGTAGAGGTCGGTCACCGAGTCGGCAAGCAGGCCCTGGATGAGCTGGTGCTCGCCGATGACCTTGCCGCCCTGCACCCGGGTCGACGCGTAGGACACCGACTCGTCGACGAGGCGCTGGCACATACCGACGCACAGCGCGGCGATGTGGATCCGGCCGTGCGCGAGGCACTTCATCGCCGTCACGTAGCCGCGGCCCTCGCCCGCCGGCCCGCCGATCAGCGTGTGCGCGCCGACCCGGACGTCGTCGAAGATGACGTCCGCGGTCCAGGCGCCGGCCTGGCCCATCTTCGCGTCCTTGGGGGCGACGGTCAGGCCCGGGGTGCCGCGCTCGACCATGAACGCCGAGATGCCCTTGGCGCCGGTCGAGCCCTCCTGAGAGCGGGCGAACACCATGAAGACGTCGGCGTTCGGCGCGTTGGTGATGAAGCGCTTCGACCCATTGATGATCCAGTCGTCGCCGTCGCGGCGCGCGGTCGTCACGAGGCCGGCCGGGTCGGAGCCGGCGCCCTCCTCGGTGAGCGCGAACGACGCGACCCACTCGCCCGAGGCGATCTTCGGGAGGTAGGCCTTCTTCTGCTCCTCG
Source organism: Frankia sp. RB5 (assembly GCF_059816245.1). NCBI lineage: Bacteria > Bacillati > Actinomycetota > Actinomycetes > Frankiales > Frankiaceae > Frankia > Frankia sp. RB5. The sequence continues at coordinate 11,179 of NZ_JCBATA010000107.1, read as the reverse complement.
GTCGCGCCCTCGAGCAGGACGTGGCCGGCGATGCCGTTGTTGGTGCCGAACATCGAGCGGAAGGACGGCGTGGTGTAGCCCAGCTCGAAGACGAGCCGCACCTCGTCGCTCATCGACAGGCCCAGGCCGCCGTAGAGGTCCGGGATGGCGAAGCCGAACAGTCCCATCTCGGCGGCGGCGGCACGGATGCGGTCCGGCATCGCGTCGGTGTCCGCGATCTCGGTCTCGGCCGGCACGACCTCGTCCCGCACGAAACGACGCACCGACGCCACGATCTCGTCGATGAACCCAGCCTCGTCAGTCGACTCAGCACTCACCTGACCGTCACCACCCCAAGCTCACCCGGTCACCGATCCCTACGGAAGCTCAAATCAGGTAGACATTACATCCCGGCGGCCATACGGGGCTTTCGCTGCGGCAGCCGGCCACCGTGGTACAGAACACCTTGCGAGGGCTCGCCGGGGCTCAGGACTCGCCGGGGCTCAGGACTCGCCGGGGCTCAGGACTCGCCGGGGCTCAGGACTCGCCGGGGCTCAGGACTTGGCGACGCGGGGGACCTTGGCCGCCGAACCGCGGCGCAGCAGCTGGCCGGCGGTCTCCGGGAGGATGTCGATGAGCTCGGCCGAGATCCCGAGTGTCGTCGACAGGCCAGCCGTGAGCCGGCGGACCAGGTCGTCCAGGTCGACCTCGGCGCTGTCGTCGTAGCCGACGCGCACCCGCAGCCGCTCGACCTCCCGCTGCGGCCGGATGATCTGGAACAGTCCGGTCTCGGTCTCGTCCTGCTGCTCGACGATCGACCACACCTCGTGCGGCAGCACGGCCCGGCCGGCGACGACGGTCTCGTCCCCGGCGCGGCCGAGCACCCACATCCGCGGCGAGGTACGCCCGCAGGGGCAGGGTTGCCGGGTCAGGCGGACCAGGTCGTCGGTGCGGTAGCGGATCAGCGGGTAGGTGTCGTTGTCCATCGCGGTGACGACCAGCTCGCCGACCTCGCCGTCGGGCACCGGGTTCCCGTCGGCGTCGAGAACCTCGGTCAGGGTCTCGTCCCAGTTGAGGTGGTAGCCGTCGTGCTCGGCGCATTCCCAGGCCAGGCCGGTGTCCCCGGCGCTGGTGTAGACCCACAGGTTCAGGCCCCATTCGCGGGTCAGTTTCTCGCGCATCCGGGCGCCGAGCGGCTCGCCGGCGAAGCCCACGCTGACGAAGCAGCTCATCAGCTCGCGGAGGTCCTCACCCTGGTGCTGGAGCCGCTCCAGCTCGACCAGGTTCATGCTCATCAGCTGGCAGTAGGTCGGCCGGTGGCGGCGGATCGCCTCGGCCACCTCGGCCCAGTTCCCCATCCAGGTGTCCACCAGGATCGGCACGGCGCCGAGCGCCCGCGTCGCACCCTCGATGTAGCCGCGGAACGACGCCGCGCTGCACAGCACGTTGTCACCGGGGCGCACGCCGAGGTCCCACAGCGGGCGGATGTAGCGGGCGTTGAGGGGCGAGACCGGCTCGTCACCCCACCGCTCGACGAAGAACGTCGGGTCACCTGTCGTGCCCGAGCTCGCCGTCACGGAGGTGACCTCGGACGGGTCCACCGTCAGCAGCCCGCCGTAGCTGTCCCCGGTGCGGTCGCGGTACTCCCGGATCGAGTCCTTGTTCATGAACGGGACGCGTGCCTGGAAGTCGTCCAACGAGGTGATCTCACCTACGGTGATTCCCGCCGCGTCGAAGGTCTCGCGGTAGAACGCCGACCGCTCCTGCGCGAGGCGCGTCAGTTCGATGACCCGGTCCTCCTGGACCTGCCTGATCCGCTCGGCTGGAGTGGTCTCCACGGCCAGCTCGAGCAAGTGGTTCTCGGCCGGCGCCTGTGCCGGTGACGCACCTACGACTGTCACGAACGGTGACCCCCTCGACCTATAGCGTGTGTCCGGCGACACAGACGATGATAGGTCGCGCGCCTCACGGCGGGCCAGCTTTGGTATAAATCATCTATCCGATTATGGGAACGGACTGAACTGCTGGAACGTCGAGGAGGCGGTATGAACGTCGCGATTCCCGCGGTGCGAATCTGATGGCGGGCCCGCTCGAGGGCGTGCGCGTGCTGGAGATGGCCGGGCTGGGAGCGACGCCGTTCGGTGTGATGCTGCTGGCCGACCTCGGCGCCGACGTCGTCCGGGTGGACCGGCCGGCGCGGCCGATGAACAGCGACTACGAGCGGCGTCGCGCCGCCGCCGACCCGCACCGCTCGGTGCTCGACCGCGGCCGGCGCTCCCTCGTCGTCGACCTGCGCCGCCCCGAGGGCGTGGAGCTCGTCCTGGACCTGGTGGGACGCGCGGACGTGCTGGTCGAGGGCTTCCGCCCCGGCGTGATGGAACGCCTCGGCCTCGGCCCGGACGTGTGCCTGGGCCGCAACCCGAAGCTGGTCTACGGCCGGCTCACCGGCTGGGGGCAGACCGGTCCGCTCGCGCCTCGGGCCGGGCACGACATCACCTACATCGCGCTCACCGGCGCGCTGCGCTCCGTCGCCCGCAAGGACGAGGCGCCCATCCCGCCGCTGAGCATGGCCGGCGACATGGCCGGCGGCGGCATGCTGCTGGCGCTCGGGGTGGTCAGCGCGCTGCTGTCCGCCCGGGCCACCGGCCAGGGCCAGGTCGTCGACGCCGCCATGGTCGACGGTGCGAGCACGCTGCTGTCGATGTACTACGGCCTGATGGCCCAGGGCCGCTGGCGCGACGAGCCAGGCACCAACTTCGGCGACACCGGTGCCCCCTACTACGACGTCTACGCCACCGCCGACGGCCAGTACGTGGCCTTCGGCGCCCTGGAGGAGGCCTTCTACCAGGAGTTCCTCCAGCGCGCGGGCATCGACCCGGCGTCGCTGCCGTCCCGCGACGACGAGTCGCGCTGGCCGGAGCTGCGCGCCGAGCTCGCCCGGCACTTCGCCTCGCGCACCCGCGACGAGTGGGACGCGCTGCTCGGCGACAGCGACGCCTGCGTCGCGCCGGTGCTGTCGATGACGGAGGCGCCGAGCCACCCGCACCTGGCCGCCCGGGGTACGCACGTCACCCGCGGTGACGTCGTACAGCCCGCGCCGGCGCCGCGGTTCTCCGGCACGCCGACGACGCTGCCGCCGCCGGCGCCCGCCCGCGGCGAGCACGGTCAGGCCGCGCTCGCCGACTGGGGCGTCTCCGACGACCTCGTCACCCGTGTCGAGAAGGCCGGCGGCCTGCAGCTCTAGCTGCTGATCCTGCGGTTTCCGACCTTCGGCAGCGACTCGCCCCAGGCCATCCAGACGTCGGGCTGGCGGACCTCGCCGGCCCGGCGCATCAGGCTCTCCTGCTGCGGGTTCGGGATGGGGCCGAGGTCGACCATCCGGCCGGCGGGGTCGGGCACCAGCTCCCACGCGGTGCCGTCCATGACGACCGCGATGCCGTCGTGCCAGTAGCCGTCCGCCGCACGGGTCACCCCGACGTCCATCGTCAGGGCGGAGCGCACGTTCCCGGCGTCGTCGGCGACGAGGCCGACGTGGAAGTCACCGGCGCCGAACAGGACGTGGCCGATCTCGGTGCGGCCGTCCTCCCAGCGGGTCGCCCAGCTGTGCCAGGTGAGGTAGTTGACGTCGTGCAGCGGGTCCTTGCGGACGTAGAGGACGCCGCCGGGGAGCATGTACGCCTCCTCGACGAACAGGAACCCGCGCACCGGCCGGCCAAGCGCGGTCCCGGAGACCAGGTACGTCTGCGTCGGGTAGTACAGCGACGCGGTGCGCCCCGGCAGGTACCAGTGCAGCGGGCTGCAGGCCAGCTCGCCGCGCAGGTCGAGGACGCCGTCCTCCACGTAGGTGAACGACGTGTCGCCGATCTCGGCCCGCATGGCGGCCTGGTCGCTGGCCGCGGCGGCGAGCACCGCCGTGCCGTCGCGCAGCTCGCGGGTGATGTCCCGGCTGCGCGCGGCGACCTTGGCCTCGCGACGCAGGCGCAGCGCGTCACCGCCGTCGAAGGCGGCGAGCACCATCAGCCGGTCGCCCAGGGCCAGCGCCTGGCCGGCGTCGCTCGCGCCGCCGTCGGCGCCCTCGGCGGCCGGGGCCGGCGGGATCCGGCGCATGACCGAGCAGAGCTCGCCGTCGTCGGAGCGCAGCGTGCCCCACAGGTAGGTGCCCTCCCGGGACAGGCCGAACGGCGTGCGTTCGTCCACCAGGTCGGCGGGGGTGAAGGACCGCTTGCCGGCGAGAGCCCGGCCGGCGAAGTCGAGCACTGCGGGTGCCATCGTGAACTCCTGGGGGTGGCGTGATGACCGCTATATGGCTGAATAAGTAAACCATTTATCGGTCGTCACGCCGACCGCGCCTACCTCAGATGAGGGGTGCCGTCGCGGTATCCCGGCCGGAGCGGATGACCCGTCCCGGGCGTGCGCCGGTGAAGGCGCCGTCCCGGGCGATCTCGGTGCCCGCCACCAGCACGTGGCCGACGCCGACCGCCTCGCCGTAGAGCCGCCCGGCGCCGCCCGGCAGGTCGAAGCGGGTCTCGATCGGGGTTCGGGCGATGGTGGCGGGGTCGAACACGACCACGTCGGCGATCGCGTCGGTGGCGAGGACGCCGCGATCACGCAGGCCGTAGAGCTCCGCCGGCACCTGGGTGATCAGGCGCACCGCCTCCTCCAGGCCGATCACGCCCTGCTCGCGCACGCCCTGCTCCAGCAGCATCGTCGAATAGGCGAAGAACTCCAGCATGTCCAGGTGGGCGCCGGCGTCGGAAGCACCGATGACCGCCCGCGGGTCCCGCCAGACCTTCGCCCGCGCCTCCCAGTCCTCGGGCCGCACCGTCCCCGGCGGGTTCGAGAACGTCGTCTTCAGCTCGTCCTCGACGATGATGTCCATGAGTACCTCGAACGGGTCGCCACCCCGCTCGTCCGCGATGTCGCCCACGAGGCGGCCGGCGAGCCCGGCGTTGCGCGGGCTGAACGTCTCGACGAGGTGACGCGAGCGCCAGTTCACCAGGTGGCTGTACGGCGACGGCTTCTCCGCCGCGATCCGCAGCTGCGCCCGCCGTGCCGGGTCGCGCAGGATCGCCAGCCGTTCCTCGACCGGCAGGAAGAAGTAGTCGTGCAGCCCGGGCACCATGTCGAGGACGAACCCGGCGCGGAACGAGAACCGCGCCGGCGGGGTGTCCGGCATCGTCAGCGCGACGACCTTGCCGCCGCGGGCCCGGGCGAGGTCACCGACGGCGAGCCGGGCCTGCGCGTCCTCGAACGTCTTCGCGGTGACGGAGAGGATGTTCCAGTTCAGCGGGCGCCGCGCCGCCACCGACATCGCGATCATCAGCTCGGCCGTGTCCGGGTCGAAACCACCGCCGGCCGGCGGCAGGATCGGCAGGAACTCCAGCGACGTCCCCTCGAACTCGCCCGCCACCCGGGCCAGCGCGTACAGCTCCTCGGGCGCCGCCGCGCGCGACGGCACCGGCCTGCCGGCCGCGTCGTGGTGGCTCTGCGACCAGGTGGATGAGAAGCCGAGACCGCCGGCGCGCAGGCCGGCGCGCAGCAGGTCGGCCATCCGCTCGATCTCCGCGGGCGTCGCCGCCCGCTCGGTCGCCTCCTCGCCCAGCACCACCCGGCGGATCGCCGAGTGACCCACCATGTAGCCGGTGTTGATCGCCAGGGTGCCATCGAGCCGGTCGAAGAACTCGGACGTGGTGCGCCAGTCCCAGGAGGCGCCGCTCTGCAGCGACTCCAGCGGCATGCCCTCCACCCGGGACAGCATCCGCATCAGGTAGTCGCCGGCCTGCTCGTCGAGTGGGGCGACAGTGAAACCACAGTTGCCAGCGAACGCCGTCGTCACACCATGTAACGGCGACGGGGACAGTGACGTGTCCCAGAAGCCCTGCACGTCGAGATGGGTGTGGACGTCGACGAAGCCGGGCGCGACGACCCGGCCGTCCGCGTCGATCTCCTGGCGGCCCGCCTCGGTGACCGTGCCGAGTTCGCGGATCCGGCCGTCGGTGATCCCGACGTCGCCGGAACGCGCCGCGGCGCCGGTGCCATCGACGATGGAGCCGTTACGGATGACGAGATCGTGCATGAGGGATGCCTCCTGGTCGAGAGAGCGCTGGTCAGGCGGTGATCGGGTCAGGCGGTGATCTGGTCAGGCGGTGATGCCGAAACGCTCGAGGCCGTAGCAGGCGATCGCGTTGCCGCGGGCGAGCAGGTAGGCCTCGCGCTCGTCCAGGCCGGCCGCGGTCACGATCTTGTCGAAGACGGCACCGGTGTTCGGCCAGGTCGAGTCACCGTGCGGGTAGTCGACCTCGAACATGATCTGTTCCATGCCGATCCTGTCCCGCAGCCGCAACCCGACGACGTCGTCGAAGACGCAGCCGTAGAGCCGCCCCGGGATGTAGTGGCTCGGCGGCCTGGTCAGCCGGCCGTTGAGGTTGCCGTAGACCGGCCGGTCATGCCAGATCCCGTCGAGCTTCTCGATGAGGAACGGCATCCAGCCGACCTGGCCCTCCGAGAGCGCCACCTTCAGTGTCTGGAACCGCTCCAGCACGCCGCAGGTCAGCCAGTCGGCGAGCGCGTGCGCCGAACCCTGGTAGGTCAGCGCCAGCGAGACGGCCCGAGGGGCGTCCAGCGAGGTCACCGGGAACGTCGACGACGAGCCGATGTGCAGGTTCACCACCGTCTCCGTCTCCTCACAGGCGGCGAAGAACGGGTCCCAGTGGGTGGTGTGGATGCTCGGCAGCCGCTCGCCGTCCGCCCTGAGCAGCGACGGGTTCTCGGAGAAGCACACGGCGTGCGAGCCCTTGGCGGCACAGCGGCGCACCTCGGCGGCGGCGAGCTGCGGGTCCCACAGCGGGATCAGCGTGAGCGGGATCAGCCGGCCGCGCCCCGCGCCGCCGCACCACTCGTCGATCATCCAGTCGTTGTAGACCCGCAGGCAGGCGAGGCCCAGGTCACGGTCGCCGCGCTCGAGGAAGGTCTGGCCGCAGAACCGCGGGAAGGTGGGGAAGCTCAGGCTCGCCTCGGTGCGGTTGACGTCCATGTCCGCCAGCCGCGCGCCCTGCTCGTAACAGCCCGGGATCATGTCGTCGTAGAGCATGGCGTCCCAGTGCTCGCCCAGGTACTCGTGATCCTTACCGGCCGCGGCGAACCCCGGAAGGATCGGCATCACCAGACCCTCGAACTCCCAGACGTCGGCCCACAGCCCGTCGTCGTCGAGGGTCCACGGGCTGCGCGGCCCGTTCCCGTACGACCCGCGCCGCCGCGCCAGTCGTGGGGCGCGCTCGCGGAAACGCTCCGGCAGCCGGGCCGTCCATAAGTCACCGGGTTCGAGGATGTGGTCGTCGACGGAGATGATCCTCGGCTCACTCATGGACCCCAATTTAAAGCGGTCGATTTAAGCCCGTCAACGGATCAGGCAGACTTGCTCCCATGGGCGAGTACGGCGCGGGCCGGGAGACGCGGGTCGCGCTGCTGGTCACGGCCGAGCGGCTGTTCGCCGAGCGCGGCATCGACGGGGTGTCCCTGCGGGAGATCGCGCTGGCGGCGGGTTCGCGCAACAGCGGCGCGGCGCAGTACTACTTCGGCAACAGGGCGGAGCTGCTGCGCTCGATCATGAAGCTGCGCGCGGAGATCCTCAACGCGCGCCGCGCCGAGCTGCTCGACGCCGCCGGTCCCGCCCCGACCACCCGCGACGCCCTGCGCGCGCTGGTCCTGCCGCTCGCCGAGCAGCTCGGCGACACGCACTACGTCAGCTTCCTGGCCCGGCTGCAGTCCGACTACGCGCACGACCGGCGGGCGATCCACGCCGACGGCGAGATCGACGCGACCTTCCGGCAGGCCCGTGACCTGCTCGCCGCGTCACTGCCCGGCCTCGAGCCGGAGCGGTTCCGGGTGCGCTTCCGGCTGATGATGCGGATGGCGATCGCCGCCCTCGGCGAGTACGAGTGCCATCCCGACCCGCGGATCCCCGGCAGCGACGCGCTGACCGCGGAGATCCTCGACATCGCCGCCGGCATCATGCTCGCCCCGACCTCACCCGCCACCAGCTAGCTCGCGTGTGGAGTGGTGATCTCCGCGACACGGGCTGCCGCGAACACCCGCAAAGATCGCAACCCGAGACACAACTGTGCGCGTATCGGGCCACGATCTTCCCGGGAGCCCTGGTGAGGACGGCAGAGGTACTTTGCGGGGGGCTCAGGCCTTGGCGGCGCGGCCGTTGGCCTTGCGGAGCATCGACTCGGCGATCGCGGCGTACTCGGCGGTGTCGTGGGACTGGCTCTCGGCGGCCAGGCCCATCCCGAGGGTGGCCGTCGCGGCGGCGCGCAGGTGCTGGTTGAGGACGTTCTTCGTGTCCTGCACAGCCTGCGGCGGCTGGGCGGCGATCTTCCGGGCGAACGCGATCGCCCGGTCCAGCAGCTCGTCGGCGGGAACCGCGTGGTTGGCCAGGCCGAACTCGACGGCCTTCGCCGCGGGCAGGCGCTCGCCGGTGAGGATGTACTCCTTGGCCCGCAGCAGGCTGGTGAGCAGCGGCCAGGTCGCGGCGCCGCCGTCCCCCGCGACCAGGCCGACGGAGACGTGCGGGTCGGCGAGGAACGTGTTCTCGGCGATGAACACGACGTCGCAGAACGTCGCGAGCGTGCAGCCGAGGCCGACCGCGGGGCCGTTGACGGCCGCGACGACGGGGATGCTGATGCCCAGCATCGCGTCGACGACGCGCCGGGCGTCGCGCATCGCCCGGCGCCGCGCCTGGAAGTCGGTCGCGAACCGGGCGAAGTCGTCGGTGTTGCCACCGGCGCTGAACGCCCGGCCCGCGCCGGTCAGGACGATGGCCCGCAGGGTCGGGTCGTCGTCCAGCGAGCCCATCAGCCGCGGGAACTCGTCGTGCAGCGCGGCGTCGAAGGCGTTCATGTGCTCCGGCCGGTTCAGCGTCACCACCGCGACGCCGTCGTCGGACTTCTCGACCTTCAGGACCATCGTTGGTCGTCCTCTCAGAACACGAACAGGCCGGAGCGGGTGATCAGGCCCAGGGGATGCCCAGGTTGAAGGGGGTCTCCGCGAGGCGCGGGGCCTCCTTCTGGAGCTCCTCGACGGTCCACCGGTGGTCGGTCTCGATCTTGTCGATGAGCGCCCACGGCTGGAACAGGTGCACCGCGCCGCCGTGCACGTAGAAGGTGCGCCCGGCGATCGGGCAGTCCGCCGTGCCCAGGTAGGCGACGAACGGCGAGATGTTGGCCGGGTCGTCGGCGTCGAAGCCGCCGTCCTTGCCCGCGACCAGGACGTTCTCGGTCAGGCGGGTGCGCGCGGTCGGGCAGATGGCGTTCACCCGCACGCCGAAGCGCTCCAGCTCCAGCTGGGCGATCGTGGTCAGCGAGGCGATGCCGGACTTGGCCGCGCCGTAGTTGCCCTGGCCGATGTTGCCGAACAGGCCCGAGGTCGACGCGGTGTTGATGACCGACCCACGCGGCGCCCTGCCGGCCTTGTGGGCGTCCTTCCAGTAGCGCGCGGCGGCCCGCAGCGGCATGAAGTGGCCGCGCAGATGCACCCTGATGACCGCGTCCCACTCCTCGTCGCTCATGTTCACCAGCGTCCGGTCCCGCAGGATGCCGGCGTTGTTGACGAGGACGTTGAGCTCGCCGAACTCGTCGAGGGCGGTCTGGATGAGCCGCTGCGCGCCCTCGGCGTCGGTGATGTCGTCGCCGTTGGCGACCGCCTGGCCGCCGGCGGCCCGGATCTCCTCGACGACCTGCTGCGCCGGCGTCGCGTCGGCGCCGCTGCCGTCCTGGCCGCCACCGAGGTCGTTGACGACGACCGCGGCTCCCTCGCTCGCGAACAGCAGGGCGTGCTCGCGGCCGATGCCGCGACCCGCACCCGTGATGATCGCTACCCGCCCGTCCAGGGCACCCATCAGCGTGTTCCTCTCGTGTTGGACTAGCTCAGCTGGAGCGGGGCGGGCCGGCCGGCAGCGTGCCGTAGATCTTCGGCAGGCCGTCGACGAGCTCCTCGCCGGTCACCGGGCCGTCGCCGGAGCCGGCGTACTCGGCGATCGGCGTCCAGCCCTGCAGGCGCTGCACCCGGTGGCCGTCGACCCGGAAGACCTGGCCGGTCAGCCACGCCGCCTCGTCGGAGGCGAGGTAGACGACGACACCGGAGGCGTTCGCCGGGTCGCGGGGGTCGAAGGCGGCGCCCTCGCCCTTCTGGCCGAGCGCGATCCCGGCCGTCATCCGGGTCGCCGCGAGCGGGGAGATCGCGTTGACGGTGACGCCGTAGCGGCGCAGCTCCATCGCGGCGATCGTGGTCAGCGAGACGATGCCGGCCTTGGCCGCGCCGTAGTTCGCCTGGCCGACGGTACCGAACAGGCCGGTGCCGGAGGTGGTGTTGATGATCCGCCCGGCGACCCGCTCGCCGCGCTTGGACGCGGCCCGCCAGTAGGCGGCGGCGTGCCGGGTGAGCGAGAAGGTGCCCTTGAGGTGGACGGCGATGACGGCGTCGAAGTCCGACTCGTCCATGCTGGCGATCATCTTGTCGCGGATGATGCCCGCGTTGTTGACCACCACGTCGAGACGGCCGAACTCCTTGACCGTGCGCTCGACGAGCGCCTCGGTGGCGCTGAAGTCGGAGACCGAGCAGTGGTCGGCGACCGCCCGCCCGCCGGCCGCGGTGATCTCGGCGGCCACCTCCTGGGCGGGGGACTCCGCGGTGCTCTCCCCGTGCAGGCCGGCACCGAGGTCGTTGACGACCACGGTGGCGCCGGCCGCGCTCAGCGCGAGGCAGTGGGCTCGGCCGAGCCCCCGGCCACCTCCGGTCACGATCGCGACCTTGCCGTCCAGCAGTCCCACGCGGCTTACCTCCTCCGATGTGCCTGACTCGATTTGTCTAACTAAAAGCCTGGCCTGAAGATAGCCTGTCGCCTGGCCACGGGCCGCTGGTCGCGCGTCGGCGCAGGTTCCGCGGGTCGGATCGCTCGCGCCCGGGTCGGACCTGTCCGACCATCACTAGCTGGGGATACCCGCGGCCGACAGAAGAGAACTGGGGGTAGGGATGGGTGCGCACGGCGGGAGTCTCGGCGTGAGCGACGCCACCTGGTCGTCGCTGACCGCGCGGGGGCTGGACCACGACGGGCCGGCGCTGCTCACTCCGAGCCGGCAGTGGACCGGTCGGGAGGTGCTGGCGCTCGCCGCCGGCGTCCAGGCCTGGCTCGCCGAGCTGG
>NZ_JCBATA010000106.1:0-14900 GCF_059816245.1 Frankia sp. RB5 | reverse complement strand
CCCTCACAACCCGACCAGCCACACCCCCACATCCAGCAGGGACACAACCAGACAGACCATGAACGAGGGATAAAACATATTTGGCACTGACAATCGGCACGCTGTTGAGTTCTCAAGGAGCAGGCGCTTCTGAGCAGAAACCCAGAGGGAATCCGACTCATGCGATTTTGGTACGACTTGCGAAGTTTGAAGAGCGGTGCTCGTCAGTACGCCCAGAACGGGGCCGCCGTGCACTCGCTGTCCCGAACCCCTCCGAAGAGGGGTTCCGTCTGCGCTGGGCTTCCGCCGTGTCCGGCGGCTTCCGTGTCGCGCTGACAGAGAGAACATTACGGGTGGATGACGGCAGGCGTCAAATCAATCCCCCTCCCAGATGTGTGATCTATATCACAGCTTCTGGGATGAGGTTCGATGTGATGTTCTGATATGGGAAGCTTAACGGTCTGGGGCAAGGCAGGGCGACCCGAACCGCGAGGCTTCTGCCTCGATCCGCCCCTGTGTTCCCGGCAAGGCGCCTCATCCCGGCGGCCTGCGCCGACGGCCCGGCCCGCTGACTGTCGGCTCCCCGTCGAGCCAGAACCGCCATGGCCGGTCGGCCGCCGCGTTGATCCCCACTCTGGGCCCCCTGCGGATGGCCGAGCGCGGCTCGGACACCGGCGATGGTCCCGCCACGTCGAGAGCGCCGCCACCCGTGACGGCGGTGCCCGTGAGCTCGCCGCCGACGCCGAGGACCCGGCCGAGGCGGCCAGGTCCTCGGGCGAGGTCCCGGTCCGCGAGATGCGGCCAGCGGGCCCGGACAGCGGCGATTCCCGTGGTGACCTCTCCGGACCGCACGAGTACCGCCGCGGCCTGGTCCACCGGGCCGCAGACGATGTTCAGGCACCAGTAGACGCCGTAGCTGAGATAGACGTAGGCCCGCCCCGGCGGACCGAACATCACCGCGGCGCGGGGCGTGGCCCCGCGAAAGGCGTGCGAGGCGGGATCGTCGAGTCCGCCGTACGCCTCGACCTCGGTGATCCGAACGGCGACCGGCCCGTGCCAGACCGTCGCGCCGAGCAGCTCGGGCGCGACGGCCAGCACGGGCCGGTCGTAGAACTCCGCCGGGTAGGGCGCCGGAGCGTTCAGCCCACAGCCCACCGACGATCCCGGTCAAGGACGGGACGCAGCGCGTCGAGCTGCTCGCGGACGCGGTCGGGCGCCGTCCCGCCGGGCGCGCTGCGGGCTCGCAGCGCCCCGGGCACGGACAGCACACCGCGGACGTCGGCGGTCAACAGCGGATTGATCACGGCGAGGTCGTCGTCGCTGACCTCGTCGAGGTCGACGTCGTGGGCGACGCACCAGGAGACCAGCTGGCCGACGGCCTCGTGCGCCTGGCGGAACGGCACACCGCTGCGCACCAGGTACTCGGCGACGTCGGTCGCCAACGCGAAGCCGTCGGGAGCGGCCGCGGCCAGGCGCTCCCGACGGACCCGCATCGTCGCGATCGTGCCCGTCAGCGCCGGCAGCACCAGCAGCAGCGTGTCGACCGCGTCGAAGACGGGCTCCTTGTCCTCCTGCAGGTCCCGGTCGTAGGCGAGGGGCAGGCCCTTGAGGGTGGCGAGGAAGCCGGTCAGCCCACCGATGAGCCGGCCCGACTTGCCCCGGGCGAGTTCGGCGACGTCGGGGTTCTTCTTCTGCGGCATGATCGAGCTGCCGGTCGCGAAGGCGTCGTCAAGCTCGACCCAACCGAACTCGCGGGTCGTCCACAGCACGATCTCCTCGCCCAGCCGGGACAGGTGCACCCCGATGAGCGCGGCCGCGAACAGGAACTCCGCGGCGAAGTCCCGGTCGGACACGGCGTCCAGGGAGTTCTCGAACGCCCGGTCGAATCCCAGCTCCGCGGCGACACCCTGCGGATCCAGTGGCAGCGAGGACCCGGCCAGCGCCCCCGCTCCCAGCGCGCTCACCGCTGCCCGCGCGTCCCAGTCCCGCAGCCGGTCAGTGTCGCGGACGAACGCGTGGACGTGCGCGAGGAGCTGGTGCGCGAACGAGATCGGCTGCGCGTGCTGCAGGTGGGTCATGCCCGGCGCGGGGGTCTCGACGTGCTGCTCGGCCAGGGTGACGAGCGCCTGGGACAGCTCGGTCAGCCGTGCGGCCACCTGGCGGGCATGGTCACGCAGGTAGAGCCGCAGGTCGGTGGCGACCTGATCGTTGCGGCTGCGGCCGGCGCGCAGCTTCCCGCCGAGCGTTCCGAGCCGCTCCAGCAGGCCGCGTTCCAGGGCGGTGTGGACGTCCTCGTCCTCGACGGTGGGGCGGAATCCGCCGCGTGCGACCGCGTCCGCCAGATCGTCGAGTGCGGTGAGCATCGCGGCGAGCTCGGTGTCGTCGAGCAGTCCGGCCCGGTGCAACACGCGGGCGTGCGACTTCGAGGCGAGCAGGTCGTACGGCGCGAGACGCCAGTCGAACTGCACGCTCACCGACAGCCGGGCGAGCGCCTCCGCGGGGCCGCCGGCGAACCGGCCGCCCCACAGCCGCATCGGCGGCCCGCCCGCGGGCGTGTCCAGCGCGGCGTCGTCGGTGTGATCCGTCGAGGTCACGGGTTCAGCCGCTGCTCGCGGGCCGCCCAGACCTTGGTCGGCAGACCCCACAGCTCGATGAAGCCGCGCGCGTCGCTCTGGTCGAACTGGTCGCCGGCGTCGTACGTGGCCAACGCGTGGTCATAGAGGCTGGCGGGGCTGCGCCGGCCGACGACCTGCGCGACACCGCCGGCGAGCCGCAGCCGCACGTCGCCCGACACGCCGACGCTCGCCGTGTCGACGAACGCGTCGAGCGCGGCCTTGAGTGGGGAGTACCACAGCCCGTCGTAGACGATCTCGCCCCAGCGCTGGTCGATGCCGCGCTTGAACCGGGCGACGTCCCGCTCGAGGGTGAGGTCCTCGAGGTCGCGGTGGGCGGTCAGCAGGGTGATGGCCGCCGGGCACTCGTAGATCTCCCGGCTCTTGATGCCGACCAGCCGGTCCTCGATCATGTCGATGCGGCCGACGCCGTGCGCGCCCGCACGGGCGTTCAACTCGGCGACGAGCTCGGCCAGCGGCAGGGAGCGGCCGTCCAGGGCGGTCGGGATGCCGTCGGTGAACGAGATGGTCACCTCATCGGGAGTCCGGGCGACCGTGGGGTCGGCGGAGTAGACGAAGACGTCCTCCGGCGGCTGCGCCCACGGGTCCTCGAGGATGCCGCACTCGGCGGTGCGGCCCCACAGGTTCTGGTCGATGGAGTAGGGCGACCGCTTCGAGACGTCGATGGGCAGCCCGCGCTCCTCCGCGAAGGCGATGGCCTTGTCGCGGGTCATGCCCGAGTCGCGCACCGGGGCGAGCACCGTCAGCCCGGGTGCCAGCGCCGACACGCCGACCTCGAAGCGCACCTGGTCGTTGCCCTTGCCGGTGCAACCGTGGGCGATCGCGTCGGCGCCGTGCTCGCGGGCGGCCTCGACCAGGTGCTTGACGATGATCGGCCGCGACAGCGACGAGATCAGGGGATAGCGGTCCATGTAGAGCGCGTTGGCGCGGATGGCCGGGGCGACGAACGACTCGGCGAACTCGGCCCGCGCGTCGACCACGATCGACTCGACGGCACCGCAGGTGAGGGCGCGCGCCCGGATGGCCTCAAGGTCCTCGCCGCCCTGGCCGACATCGACCGCGAGCGCGACGACCTCGGCACCGGTCTCGGCGCCGATCCAGCCGATGGCCACGGACGTGTCGAGGCCGCCCGAGTAGGCAAGCACGACGCGTTCGGTCACAGGACTTACTCCTTATGGTCTATGTCGGATTTCGAGTTGGGTCGTCGTCGGCGGTGCCGGGCACGGCTCGCGCTCGTCCCTCCGCCAGCCACAGCAGGTGGCGGGCCAGGGCCGGACCACCCATCGGGACGACGCCGGCCGCCGGCCGACGGCTGCGGCCATCGTCCTCGCCGGGCCGGCCGGGTCCGGGGATCCCACCCCCGTCGGGGATGGCGGTGACCGCCCGGCAGACCACCAGCACCGTGTCGTCGCCGGCGATCGTGCCCATCACCGCCGGCAGCACCTCGCGGTCGAGCGCGGAGGCGAACAGCTGCGCGGCGCCGGGCGGGGTGCGCAGGACGACGAGGTCGCCGTTGGCCTCCGCGGAGACCAGCAGCTCCTCGCACAGCCGGGTCAGGGGCAGCCGGACGGTCTCGGCCGGCGCGAGGTTGACGTCGACGGCGTAGACGAGCGCGCCGCCCGGGCCGCGCACCTTCGTCGCGCCGATGTCCTCCAGGTCACGGGACAGGGTGGCCTGGGTGACCTGCACGCCTTCCGCGGCGAGCAGGCGGGCGAGTTCGGACTGGGAGCGCACTGGCCGCTGACCGATCAGCGCCGCCAGTCTGGCCTGACGGGCGTGCTTGGTCAGGGGCGCGGAGCTCCGCACGCCCGCGTCCGCCGTCATCGCGACGCGCCTCCCCCGCTGACCGCGCCCTCCGCGAAGAGCGTCGAGAGCAGGGCCTTCTGCGCGTGCAGCCGGTTCTCGGCCTGGTCGAACACGACCGAGTGCGGCCCGTCGATCACTGCGGAGGAGATCTCCAGCTCCCGGTGCGCCGGCAGGCAGTGCATGACCAGTACGTCCGGCCGGGCAGCCTCGACGACCTTCTCGTCAAGCCGGTAGGGCTGGAACACCAGGGAGCGGCTGTCGGACTCGCCCTCCTGCCCCATCGAGGCCCAGACGTCGGTGTAGAGCACGTCGGCGCCGGCGGCGGCCTCCAGCGCGTCGTGCATGACCAGCGCCTCGCCGCCGGTGGCCGCACCGATCTCGTTGGCGTGCCGAACGACCTGCTCGAACGGCTCGTAGCCGGGCGGGGAGGCCACATGCACCCGCATGCCGGCCAGCGCACCGGCGAGCAGCAGCGAGTGGGCCACGTTGTTGCCGTCGCCGAGGTAGGTCAGGGTCAGCCCGGTGAGGTGGCCGCGACGTTCCCGGATCGTCTGCAGGTCGGCGAGGGCCTGGCACGGGTGGGCGTGGTCGGACAGCGCGTTGACGACCGGGACGCTGGCTGCGGCGGCCAGCCGCTCCAGGCGATCCTGTGCGAAGGTCCGCACGACGATCGCGTCGACGTACCGGCTGAGCACGGCCGCGGTGTCCTCGATCGTCTCGCCGCGGCCGAGCTGGGTGCTGGCCGCGTCGATGACGACGGGGTGGCCGCCGAGCTCGGCGACGCCGACGTCGAACGACAGCCGGGTGCGCGTCGAGGGCTTCTCGAACAGCAGCGCCACCGAGCGGCCGGCCAGCGCCCGGTCGGCCGGGTCCGGGGCGCGGCGTCGAGCCTTGAGCGCATCGGCGAGGTCGAGTACGGCGGCCTGTTCCGCGGAGGTCAGGTCGGTGTCGAGCAGGAAGTGTCGGGCCGTCATGCGCTGACCTTAGAGCCTTGCCCCGAGGACGCTTCCACTCCGCGCGCGGCCGCGACGACGGCCGGCAGCGCGGCGAGGAAGTCCCCCACCTCGTCGTCGGTGAGGATCAGCGGCGGGGCGAGCCGGACGGCGTCCGGAGCCACGGCGTTCACCAGGTAGCCGGCGTCGCGGGCGGCGGCCTCGACCGCCGCGGCGAACGGGCCGTCGAGAGTGATCGCCCGCCACAGGCCGCGCCCGCGCACGCCGAGGACGCCGGGGATCGCGGCGGCGAGTACGCCGGCGGCGAGCCTGTCACCGAGGCGCGTCGCGTGGTCGAGCAGGCCGTCGGCGGCGATCGTGTCGAGCACCGCGAGGGCCGCGGCGCAGACGATGGGACCGCCGCCGAAGGTGCTGCCGTGATCGCCCGGGCGCAGCAGGTCGGCCGCGGCGCCGATGCCGATGCAGGCACCGATCGGCAGGCCGCCGCCAAGCCCCTTCGCGAGGGTGATGACGTCCGGGAGCACCCCGAGAGCCTGGTGGGCGAACCAGGAGCCGGTCCGGCCGATGCCGCTCTGCACCTCGTCGAAGACGAGCAGCGCGCCGGCCGCGTCACAGGCGGCCCGCGCCTGCTCGAGGTAACCGGCGGGCGGCGGCACGACCCCGGCCTCACCGAGCGTCGGCTCGAGGAAGACGGCGGCGGTGCGCTCGCTGATGGCGGCCCGCAGCGCGGCGGCGTCGCCGTAGGGCACGAACCGCACGCCGGGCAGCAGCGGCTCGAACGGCGCCCGCTTGGCCGGCTGGCCCGTGATGGACAGCGCGCCGAGCGTGCGGCCGTGGAAGGCCCCCTCCGCCGCGATGATCTCCGGCCGACCGGTCCGACGCGCGATCTTCATCGCGGCTTCGTTGGCCTCGGCCCCCGAGTTCGCGAAGAAGACCTTCGCATCGGCGTCGAGCAGCTCGACGAGCCGCTCGGCGAGCCGCACCTGCGGCTCGTTGGCGTACAGGTTCGACACGTGGCCGAGGGTGTCGAACTGATCGACCACGGCGGCGCGGATGGCGGGGTGGGCGTGGCCGAGCACGCTGACCGCGATCCCGCCGAGCAGGTCGACGTACTCGCGGCCGCCGTCGTCCCACACCCGGGTGCCCTGCCCGCGCACCAGCGTGAGCGCCGGCCGGCCGTAGGTCGCCATCACGACGGCGTCGCGGCGGGTGAGCAGGTCGTCGGTCATGGCCGCTCTCCGATCCGGGAGCTCGGGGCCTGGAAATCCGGGGCCTGGATGGTCGGGGGGCATTCCGGCTCGTGATCGGGGGTGATCAGCGTGCCGATGCCGTCGTCGGTGAAGATCTCCAGCAGGATGGCATGCGGGACACGGCCGTCGAGCACGTGCGCCTGCGGGACACCCCCGCGCACCGCCCGCCGGCAGGCCTCCATCTTGGGAATCATGCCGGACGCGAGGGTGGGCAGGAGCTCTTCGAGCTGCGTGATGCTCAGCTCGCTGAGGACCTCGTCGCTGGCGGGCCAGTCCGCGTACAGACCTTCGACGTCGGTGAGAACGACGAGTTTGGTCGCGCCGAGGGCGACGGCGAGCTCAGCGGCCGCGGTGTCGGCATTGACGTTGTAGACGCCGCCGTCGATCCCGCGGGCGACCGACGCGATGACGGGCACCTTACCGGAGTCGAGCAGGGCATCTACCGTTGCGGCGCGGACCTCGACGATGTCGCCGACCAGGCCGACGTCGACCTCCTCGCCGTCGACGATCGCGGGACAGCGGCGGGCGGTGAAGAGGTTCGCGTCCTCGCCGGACAGGCCGACGGCGAACGGGCCGTGGTCGTTGACGAGGCCGACGACGTCCCGGTTGACCTGTCCGAGCAGCACCATGCGGACGACGTCCATGGTCTCCGGAGTGGTGACCCGCAGGCCGCCGACGAAGGTCGACTCGACGCCGAGCCGGGCCAGGTGCGCGGTGATCTGCGGGCCGCCGCCGTGCACCACGACGACCCGAAGGCCCGAGTAGCGCAGGAACACGATGTCGGCGGCGAACGCCGCGCGCAGCGCCGGCTCGGTCATCGCGTTCCCGCCGTACTTGACCACGATGGTGGCGCCCTGGAACCGCGACAGCCACGGCAGCGCCTCGATGAGCACCTGGGTCTTGGCGAGCGCCGCGTGCCCGCGCGCGGTCGCCGCGGGTCCGCGGTGCGCCGCGGGCGCGGCGTCGGCGGAAGTGGGGGCGGTGTCGGTCATGTGGAATACGCCGAGTTCTCGTGGACATAGCCGTCGGTCAGGTCATTGGTCCAGACAGTGACCTCCTCGCCGCCCACGTGCAGGTCGATGAGGATGTCGATCCGGCGTGCGGAGAGGTCGACGAGATCGCGGTCCTCGCCGGGAGCGCCGGCACGGCACACCTGGACACCGTTCATGGAGACGTCGAGGGCGTCCGGTTCGAAGGCGGCCTGGGTCGTACCGACCGCGGCGAGGACCCGGCCCCAGTTGGGGTCGTTGCCGTAGAGCGCGCACTTGAGCAGGTTGTTGCGGGCGACGGAGCGGGCGACCTCCAGCCCGTCGGCCTCGCTCGCGGCGCCGACGACCTGGATCGCGATCGTCTTGGTGGAGCCCTCGGCGTCGCCGAGCATCTGCTGGGCGAGATCGGTGCACACCTCGGCGACGAGGTCGGTGAGCTCGGCCTCGGGTAGTGCCACCCCGGAGGCTCCGGAGGCGAGCAGCAGCACGGTGTCGTTCGTGGACAGGCAGCCGTCGGAGTCGACGCGCTCGAAGCTGACCCGCGATGCCTCCCGCACCGCCCGGTCGAGGGTGGCGGCGTCGGCGACGGCGTCGGTGGTGACGACCACCAGCATGGTGGCGAGGGAGGGCGCGAGCATCGCCGCGCCCTTGCCCATCGCGCCGACGATGACGCCCGGTGTCGCGGTGGAGGTGCGCACCGCGGTCTTCGCGACGGTGTCGGTCGTCCGGATCGCTTCCGCGGCCTCGGCCCCGCCGGCGCCGGTGCTCAGGCCCGCGACAGCCTTGGTGACGCCGGGGAGCAGGAGGTCCATCGGCAACCGGACGCCGATCAGCCCGGTGGAGCAGACCGCCACGTCTCCCGCGCCGATACTCAGCGCCGAGGCCACGTGCTCGGCGGTGGCGTGGGTGTCAGCGAAGCCGGCCGGCCCGGTGCACGCGTTCGCGCCGCCGGAGTTGAGTACGACGGCACGCAGCCGACCGTCCGCGAGGGCCTGGCGGGTCCACAGCACGGGGGCGGCCTGCACGCGGTTACGCGTGAACACGCCGGCGGCGGCGTCGGCCGGTCCGTCGTTGACGACGAGGGCGACGTCCGGGTTGCCGGACGGCTTGAGCCCGGCCGCCGTTCCGGCGGCGCGGAAGCCCCGTGGGGCGGTGACGCTCACTGTTGGTCCTCCCAGGCGCACATCGTGGAGGTGGACAGGGTCAGCGGTGGCTGCTCACGGCGAGATGCCCTGGGCGGTGAGACCCGTGGCCTCGGGCAGGCCGAGCATGAGGTTGGCGCACTGCAACGCCTGCCCGGCCGCGCCCTTGCCGAGGTTGTCGATGGCGGACACGACGATCGCCCGGCCCGACTCGGCGTCGTAGGTGCCCTGGACGTGCACGGCGTTGCCCCCGAGGGTGGCCGCGGCGTGCGGCCAGCGCCCGGGCGGCAGGACCCGGACGAAGGGCTCGCCCGCGTAGGCCGCCCGTAGCGCCTCGTACACGGCGTCGGCGTCCGTGCCGGGAACGGCCCGGCCGGAGCAGGTGGCGAGAATGCCGCGGGGCAGCGGCGCGAGCACGGGGGTGAAGGAGACGCTCACCGCGGTGCCGGCGACCGCGGACAGCGTCTGGACGATCTCCGGACGATGCTGATGGGTGCCGACCTTGTAGGCGGTCAGGTCGCCCATCACCTCGCTGCCGAGCAGGTTCACCTTGGCCGAGCGGCCCGCGCCGGACGTGCCACTGGCCGCGACCACGGACAGATCCCGCGGCTCGACCAGGCCGGCGGCCAGCAGCGGCGCGAGGGCGAGTGAGGAGGCGGTCGGGTAGCAACCCGGCGCCGCGACGCGACTGCTGGCGGCGATCAGCGGGCGGGCGCCGGGCAGCTCGGGCAGGCCGTACGTCCAGACGCCGGCATGCTCGCCACCGTAGGCGCGCTGCCAGGCCACGGCATCGGCCAGCCGGTGATCGGCGCCGAGGTCCACGACCCGCGTGCCGCGCGGGAGCGAGGCCGCGACCGCGCCGGACTGGCCGTGCGGCAGCGCGAGGAAGACGATGTCCGCCTCGCTCGCGGCGAGCGACTCCGCGTCCGTGAAGACCCGGCCGTCCAGGTCGGGCAGGTTCGGGTGCACGTCCGTCACAGGCAGGCCGGTGGACGTGTTCGCCGCCAGCGCGCCGATCTCGATCTCCGGGTGGCCGAGCAGCAGGCGCAGCAGCTCCCCGCCGCCGTACCCGCTCGCTCCCGCTACCGCTGCCGTCACTCCCATATGGAAACTTATACACGGCACCGAATGAGCATGCAACGGGAATTGGCAGGGCGGGCGGCGCCAGCACGTGGCCGGCGCCGCCCGCCCTGCCGGCTAGGCGCGCAGCGCGGCGCCGGTGCGGTCGGCGGCCCGGGCGACGGCGGCGTCGCGGGCCGCGTTGGCCTCGGCGGCCGTCAGCGTGCGGTCGGCGGCCCGCAGCCGCAGGCCGAACGCGAGCGACCGCTGGCCGGGGCCGACCTGGGCGCCCTCGAACACGTCGAACAGCGCCAGGGACTCCAACAGCTCGCCCGCCCCCTCCCGCAGCGCCGCGGTGACCTCGGCGACGGGCACCCGGGTCGGGACGACGAGCGCCACGTCCCGGTCGGCCGGCGGGTAGGTCGAGATCGTCGGGGCGGCGATCGGCGGCGCGGCGGTCGCCGCGTCGATGAGCGCGTCGAGGTCGAGCTCCATCGCGACGGCGCGAGGGGGCAGGCCGACCTCGCCGAGGACCCGGGGATGCAGTTCGCCGGCGTGGCCGACGCGGCGGCCGGCGACGGACAGCGCGGCGCACCGGCCCGGGTGCCATGGCATGGTGTCGCCGGCGGTCACGGTGAGGCTCAGCCCGAGGGACTCGGCGACCAGATGCGCCGCGTCCACCGCGTCCGCCCAGTCCGCCGCGCGGGCGGCGCTCGCCCAGCCGCCCGGTTCGCGCCGGCCGGTGAGCAGCGCCGCGACGTGGCGAGGCTGCGTGGGCAGCGTCGCGTCCAGCGCGGCGATCTCGTCGGAGGTGGGCCGGCGGTCGACCGGCGGGGTGCGGGCGACCGGCGGGCCGCCCGGCAGCTCGCGAAAGACCAGGCCGGCCTCGAACAGCGCCAGGTCCTGCTGCCCGCGGCCAATGTTGCGCACCGCCGCGGCGATCAGCCCGGACAGCAGCGTGGTCCGCAGGTAGGCGGCGTCCTCGGCGATCGGGTTCGCGACGCGCACGGCGGCCCGGCGCGGGTCGTCGGCGGCGAGGCCGAGCATGTCGGCGGCGTCCTGCGCGACGAACGGCAGCGTCAGCACCTCGACGAAGCCGGCGTGCGCCAGTGCCCGGCCCACCGCGCGGCGCATCCGCTGCGCGGGGGTGATGCCACGGGCGGCCGGCAGCCGCGGCAGCGTCACCGGGATCGTGTCGTACCCCTCCAGCCGGACGATCTCCTCGACGAGGTCGGCCGGACGGGTCAGATCCGGCCGCCAGGACGGCGCGACGACCGCCAGCACGTCACCACGGCCGGCATCGTCCTCGGTGATCGCGCAGCCGACGTCCGCCAGCCGGCGGCGGATCACCTCCGCCGGGTAGGGCCGCCCGGCGAGCCGCTCGGCCTCATCCAGCGGCAGCGGCACCGGCGCGGTGGCGGCGCGGTGGTCGACGTCGGTCACGCCGGGCACGGCCTGGGCGCCGGCTAGCTGGGTGAGCAGGTCGACGGCCACCGCCGCGGCCACCGGCGCGAGCGCCGGGTCGACGCCGCGCTCGAAGCGCCGCGACGCCTCGGAGGACAGCCGGTGGCGCCGCGCGGTGCGGGCGACGCTGATCGCGTCGAAGTGCGCCGACTCGAGGACGATGTCGGTCGTCTCCGCGGAGATCTCGGTGGCCGCACCGCCCATCACACCGGCGAGTGCGATCGGGCCGGAGTCGTCCGCGATGACCAGATCCTCGGGGTCGAGAACGCGTTCGACGTCGTCGAGGGTGCGCAGCTTCTCCCCCGCGACGGCGCGGCGCACGACGATCGGGCCGGTCAGCTTCACCCGGTCGAAGGCGTGCAGCGGCTGGCCGAGGCCGAGCAGCACGGCGTTGGTGACGTCGACCGGCACCGAGATCGACCGCATCCCGGACAGCGACAGCCGCCGCGACCAGGACAACGGGGTCGTCGCGGCCGGGTCGACGCCGGTGACCACCCGGGCGACGTACCGGTCACAGCCGGCCGTGTCCTCCACGACCACCGGATACGCCTCGCCGGCGCCGGATGCGTCGCCGCCGGAGTCGCCGGGGTCACGGAAGGGCAGGGCGAAGGCGGTGGCCGCCTCCCGGGCGATGCCGCGCACCGACAGCGCGTAGCCCCGGTCGGGGGTGACGGCGATGTCGAGCACCTCGTCGGCCAGGTCGAGCAGCTCGGTGACGTCGGCGCCGAGCGGGGTCGACGGCGGGAGCACGAGGATGCCGTCGTGGTCCTCGCCGAGGCCGAGCTCGCGGGCCGAGCAGATCATCCCATCGCTGACATGGCCATACGTCCTGCGGGCGGTGATGGCGAACCCGCCGGGCAGCATCGCGCCCGGCAGCGCGACGGCGACCCGGTCCCCCACCGCGAAGTTGTGCGCCCCGCAGATGACACCGCGCACGCCGCCGGCCGGATCCTCACCCTTGGCCGGCTCGGCGACACGGACCTGGCACCAGCGCACCGACTTCTTCTTCGTCTCGACGAGCTCGAACCCGACGACCTCGCCGACGACGACGCCGGACACGTCCGCGCCGACGGCCCGCAGCCCCTCGACCTCGAAACCGGCGCGGATCAGCGCGTCGGCGACCGCCCGGGTCGGCGGCAGGCCCTCCACGTACTCCCGCAGCCAGGACATCACGATCAGCATGGCGTCAGTCCTCGATTCCGAACGGGAGGCCGAACCGGACGTCGCCGTCGACGAAGTCGCGGATCTCCCGGACGTCGTGTCGGATCATCGTGGCGCGTTCCAGGCCCATCCCGAAGGCGAAGCCGCTGTAGCGCACCGGGTCCACCCCGACGGCACGCAGCACGTGCGGGTCGACCATGCCGCAGCCGCCGATCTCGATCCAGCCCTCGTCGGAGCAGACCCGGCACGGCTGGCGGGCCGCCTCGCCGCGGCAGGCGAAGCACTGCACGTCGAGCTCCGCGGACGGCTCGGTGAACGGGAAGAACGACGGGCGCAGCCGCGTCGACAGGCCCTGGCCGAACAGCGCCTCGGCGAACACGGCGAGGGTGCCGCGCAGGTCGGCCATGGTGATGCCCTCGTCGACGGCGAGCCCCTCGAGCTGGCCGAACACGGGCGAGTGGGTGGCGTCGATGGTGTCGTTTCGGTACGTCCGCCCCGGCGCCACGACGTAGACGGGCAGCGGACGGGACAGCAGCGAGCGGATCTGCACCGGGGACGTGTGGGTGCGCAGCAGCCGGCCCGACCCGGTGGGCGCCACGTACAGCGTGTCGTGCTCGCTGCGGGCCGGGTGGTCGGGGGCCATGTTGAGGGCCTCGAAGTTGAACCAGTCGTGCTCGACCTCGGGCCCTTCGGCGACCTCGTAGCCCATCGCGACGAACACGTCGACGAGCCGGTCGGACAGGGTGGTCAGCGGGTGGCGGGCGCCGCGGGGGCGCCGGGTGGCGGGCAGGGTGACGTCCACGACCTCCTCGCGCAGCACCCGGGCGTCGCGCTCGGAGGTGAGCTCGGCGAGGCGGGCGTCGAAGGCGGCCTGGACGTCGGCGCGGGCGGCGTTGTGCCGCCGGCCGGCGTCGGCGCGCTCCTCGCGGGGCAGGGCGCCCAGCTCACGGCGGGCGAGCACCAGCGGCGCGGTGGCGCCCTGCACGTGGGCGGTGCGGACGGCGGCCAGCGCGTCGAGGTCGCTGGCGGCGCGGATCGACTCCCGGGCCGCGGCGACGGCCGCGGCGAGCTGGTCGGGGTCGAGGGCGTGGACCCGGGACGGGTCGACAGTCTCTCCAGGGGCGGACACGGTGCTCATCCTCGTATCGGTTCGCTCGGCGGGACCGCCCGGCCGGCGTGACACCAGGCACGGGCGAGAAAGAACGCGAGGCGCCCGCCAGTGTTCGTCGTGACGCTCGGCCTCAGCCGAACACCGGACCACCGGCGGGCACGAAAAATCGGAACTCGGCGCCGCCGCCCGCGGCCCGGCCGACGGAGATCGTGCCTCCGTGCGCCTCGATGAGCGCCTTGGCGATGTAGAGGCCGAGACCGGTGCCGTTACCCCGGCTGGCGCCGCGCCAGAACTTGGTGAACACCCGGGCGGCGTTCGATTCGGGCACACCCTCGCCCTCGTCGGCCACGCTCACCTCCGTGCCACCGTCCCGACCGCGCATCACGACCGTCACAGTACCCGCTCCGTGGCGCAGCGCGTTGTCGACGAGGTTGTGCAGCACCTGCTCCATCTTGTCCGGATCGACCCACATCTCCGGCAGCTCGCTATCCTCCCGGACGACGAAGCGCTCGGGAGCGGCCGCGCCGGACGCGATCTTGCCGTCGACCACCGTGTGCACCCGGGCCGCGAGGTCGACGACCTGCTTGCGGACCTGGATGCGACCGGAGTCGATGCGGGAGACGTCGAGCACCTCGGCGAGCAGGCGGGTCACCCGGTCCGCGTCGGTGTTGACGGTGTTGAGCATGAGCTTCTTCTGCTCGTCGGTGAACCGGTCCCACTTGGCGAGCAGGGTGGCGGTGAAGCCCTTCACGCTGGTCAGCGGCGAGCGCAGCTCATGGGCGACGGTCGCGACGAGGTCCGCCCGGTTGCGTTCGAGGCGCTCGCGGCTCAGCGTGTCGCGCAGCGACAGGGAGACCCGGGCGAGCCGGCCGGCGATCCGGGTGAAACGGACCGTGACGTGGAAGTCCCGGTCTTGGTCGGGGGCGGCGTAGGTGAGCCGGCGCTCGGGCTGGCCGACGACCCGCGGCAGCGCGCGGCTGGGCGCGGAGCACTCCCACCAGTCGTTGCCCCGCTCGTCGAGCAGCGGCAGCACCTCGGTGAGGTGCCGGCCGATCGCTCCGGGTGCGTGCAGGCCCACGAGACGGGCGGCGGCCCGGTTGAAGACCTCGACGGTGCCGGCGGCGTCGGTGATGACGACGGCGTCGGGCAGCAGGTCGAAGGCGGCTGCGGGCAGCGGCCCGTCGAGCATTCCCGAGCCGGGGGCGGACTCGTCGTCAGCAGTCATGGCCTCGCCTAATGGGAGCTACCGGGTCGGCATAAGGCAGGCTCGGTGCCGGTAGCCGCCGGCTGGTGAGCACTCTCCTCGCCTGGGCCGAGTTCGAGTCCTTGCGTCAGATCGTGCCCCTGCCGGTG
>NZ_JCBATA010000105.1:0-15648 GCF_059816245.1 Frankia sp. RB5 | reverse complement strand
CAAGCCAGAACTCGAGACGCCCTGCGGGGCTTGCTTGAGCCGTGTGCCGCGACGAGTGGCACGCACGGTTCTGAGGGGGCCCCGGCGCTGCAAGGCGCCGGGGCTACCCGACCGCGACATCCGCATGGTCAAACTGCGGCAGAAAGTCTCCGGCTGCCTGCGCACCCTCACCGGAGCCAGACAGTTCTGCGCCCTGCGCAGCTACCTCTCGACCACCCGCAAGAACGGGATCAGCATGCTCGACGCCCTCCGCCGCCTCGCCGACGGCCATCCCCGGCTGCCCACCGAACTCCCGCTCCTCACCGCAGCCGCGTAACCACCAGCCACTATCGATCATCAGATAGCTGACTAGTTACAGTCCCGGGTCGAGAAACGCCCATCCGGGCACCATCGCCACGTTTCCACCCGGTGATCGTAACGGGACACGAGCTTGCCACGCGGCACCAAGACGAGTCGCACCAAACTCACAAAGCTGCGGTGTCGAAACTCGTGGACATGAAATCCAGCATCGATCTTGCGGTGTCAAAAGTGGTGTTCATCCGGTGTCCGGATGCGCGGAGATAATCAGTGAGATCAGCGGCAACAACAGCGGCAACGGGCGGGAGCCCGCCTTCGACGCTGTGGCGATCCGGCGCCTCATGGACACGATTGAGCAGCACAACGCCGCCTGGGAAGCATGGTTCGCCTCCTGCGGTGTTCGTCCACATCGGGTGTCCTACGAGGATCTTGAACATGACATGGTGGCTTTGACCCGCGGGATCGTGGAGTTCCTCGGTGTCGAAGCGCCAGACCGCATTTCTGCGGTCGTTGCGCGGCACCAGCGTCAAGCTGACGAGCTCAACCGCCGATGGATCAAGCAGTATCAGGCGCTCGCTGCGGGCGGCTGAGAGCGCGGATGGGCGACGGCAGCGCCGAGAAGATCGCCGCCGCGCGGGAGCGGGTCAGTGCGGCCTCCGCCGCGTTCGACCGGATCTCCACCGCGGTCCTCGACGAGCTGGCCACGCTCAGCCGGGCCCGGCACGACAGCGTCGGGGAGATCTACGGGCAGATACGCCGGTCATGGGACGCAGGCGACGCCGTGACCGACGCGCTCGCTCGCCCGGCGCCCGGCGGCACGACCGACACCGCGCGGCCGTGAGCGCGGCCGCTGACGCCTGGGCGGGTCTCAACGACCGGCAACGCACCTACCTGCGGGTGATCTTCGGCGTCGACCAGGCCCTCGAGGACGAGCACCGACGCGGCGGCGCGCGGGGGGAGTTCGACCCGCGGCCGGCGCGGGAGTGGCGGCGGGTCTCCTTCAACGGCGCGTACTCGCCGGTGCCCGCCCAGCTACGGGCCGCCGGGGAGTACGACAGCGGTGCGGGGGCGACACTCGCCGCGTTGCGCGACCGTGGGCTGATCGAGTCCGAGACGATGCCCGGAGTTCTCAGCGACATGGTCGACGTGTGGCTGACGCGGGCGGGCCGGGCAGCGGCCCGCGTCGGCACCGGCACGCCGTCTCCCCGGGCGTCCCGGCCACGGTGGGCGTTGTCGGAGTGGCTGTGGCGGCAGATGGCCGCCGTCGCCCGGGCCGGCGAGGCGGGCCTGCTCGCCGAGCGGCTCGCGTCGACCGCGCATCTCTACCTCGACGCCGGCCATCGCCGCCGGCACGGGAACAGGCCCTACCTGCACTGCGAGCACCGGATGATCACGGTAACCTACCGGCACCGGATGTACGGCAACGACCAGACCTGGACACAGTCCCGGCCGGAGTACCGCTACCACTTCACCGACGACGGTCGCGCGCACTACGCCGAGCACCTAGAGGGGGGGCGTACCGCGAGCTCTACCGTTGCACGAGGGCGCTCAATAGCGTTCTCATGCCGCCTCACCTAATGGTGGGGCACCCCGGGTCTGACCGGCCGTGGCCGTGCCCGGTTCCTGTTTCACAGCCACCTGCCCCGCAAGCGGGGTCCTCTGGTCGACTCCACGGGCGTTTACCGTCTCCGACGTACTGGCGGCGACGAGGTGAGACAGGTTGACCGCGGCGTTCAGGTCGCGGTCGGCCACCAGCCCGCAGGACTGGCAGGCGAACGTACGATCCGACAGGGTGAGGCTTGGGTTTCGCCAGCCACAGCCGGAACAGGTCTTCGAGGACGGGTACCAGCGGTCCGCGACGTGCAGCCGCGAACCGTACCAGCGGGTCTTGTAGGCGAGCTGCCGGCGGATCTCGGCCATCCCCGCGTCGGAGACGGCGCGTGCGAGCCGCCGGTTACGGACCATCCCGGCGACATGGAGATCCTCGACCACGATCACGTCATGGTTCTTCGCGAGCCGGGTCGTGAGTGTGTGCAGGCCGTCGCGACGCTGGTTGGCGACCCGGGCGTGGATCCGGCCGAGGGCGGCCGCCCGCTTGCGCCGTCCGGCGCTTCCTGGCTTCGCCCGGGCGTAGGCCCGGGATGCCCTGCGCAGCCGGCGCTCGGACCGCCGGGCGTGCTTCGGGTTCGCAATCCGCTCTCCGGTCGAGAGGACAGCAAGGTGCCTCACGCCCAGGTCGACGCCGACCGCGCCGCCGCGACCGGGCTGGGCGGGGATCTCGCGTTCGGCCTCGATGGTGAACGAGACATACCAGCGCCCGGCGGTCCGGGACACGGTGGCGCCGAGCAGCCGCGCCCGCCCGTCGGCAAGCCGGCCGGTGAGTGTGCTCATCGGCTCGTGGACCTTCACCCGCCCGATCCGGGGCAGCCTGACGTGCAGGTCACCGGCCGGGCCGTAGGCACCGGTGGTGTAGCGGAACGACTCCCGGGTCTTCCCGCGCTTTTTGAACCGGGGGAAGCCGACCCGACGGCCCTTGCGGGCACCCTTCTTCGAGTCGGAGAAGTTCTTCAACGCGCGGGCGAGCTGGTCCAGCCCGGCCGAATACGCCTCCTTCGAGCACTCCGCCCACCATGAGGCGGCATCGTCCTTGGCCGCGTTCCAGGCCCGCCGCAGGACGGGCAGCGTCCACGGCACTGGGGTGAGCTGGTCGCTGTCGATCCCGTAGGACTTCTCCGCGTCGCGCTGGGCAAGCGCGGCCTTCACCAGCGCCAGACCCCAGTTGTAGGCGAACCGGGCCGCCCCGGCGTGCCGTCGCAGCCCGGCAAGCTGGGCGTCGTTCGGGTCAAGCGCGAACCGGTACGCCTGCATCGTCTTCACACCGGACCGTCCTTCGTGGCCTCGACGACCGCGCGGGCAGCCCGGTTCGCCGCCGCGCGGCGGCCATACAGCCGGGCACACATCGACGTGAGGATCTCGGTGATGTCCCGGACCAGATCATCGTCGACCCCGGCCGGGTCGACGACCAGCAGCTCCCGGCCCTGCGCGGACAACGCCGCCTCGACGTACTCGGAGCCGAACCGGGCGAACCTGTCGCGATGCTCGACGACGATCGTGGTCACGGCCGGGTCGCGCAGCAACGCGAGGAACTCCCGCCGGTCGCCGTCCAGCGCGGAACCGACCTCGGTCACAACCCCGCCGACCGGCAGGCTCTGCTCGCCGCACCAGGTGGCGACACGGGCGACCTGCCGGTCAAGGTCGGGCTTCTGGTCGGCGGACGACACCCGGGCGTACACCGCGACCCGCCCGGCGGGCACAGACTCAGGTGCCGACTCGACCAGGATCAGCCCACCGACCCGACGGGCAGGCACCGGCAGCTTGCCCTCAAGAAACCAGCGGCGCACGGTCGAGTACCCGACTCCCTGCACCTCCGCCCACTCCTTGAGGTTCATACCCCAACTATACAGCGCTAACGAGCGCTATCAGGCGCTCAGCAGGTAGCAGCTCCCCACCCCGACATCGACGCCCCCGGCCTCACGGCCGCGCCGACTCCGGGGCCGGCGCGCTGACCGCCGACACCGAGATCATCACGGCGTCGGCCGTCGTGGCGACCGCGGAGGATCGGTGGGCATCGGCCCCACCGCGGGAGCGGGCTTCACGAAGAAGGCGGCGCGTTGCGGATGAGGCGGCCGAAGAGCGCGGTCCATCTTGTCCACACGGCGCTGTTCGCGGCCATGGTCCGCGCTGCCAGAGGGATGGGCCACCGGGAGAACGACGCCGGCGTCCTGGACGAGCCGGCGGAAGACCGGTCGGGGCACCTGATCCAGGGCAGAATCCAATGTCATGTCACGTCGGCACATCGCCCTGTTCACGCTGGTTGCGGCATTGACCCTGTCGGCCTGCACCTCTACCTCCGCCGGGGCGTCGCAGGCCGCGGGCAGCGGCGGGCCGGTCGCGCCGTCGGCCGTGTCCACCGACTACCGAGTCGCTGCCAGGCCCGGGACGGCAACCAGCTGCCGGACCCGGCGTGCACCCCAGGGGCGACCAACCCGGCAGTGACCCAGGCGACCATCAGCGCCACGATCTGCACGTCGGGATGGACCGCGACGATCCGCCCGTCAACCTCCATCACCAACAAGATCAAAAAAGAGGCGATCGCCGCCTACGGCGACTACGCCGGCGCGACCCCCGGCAACTACGAGCTCGATCATCTGATCTCCCTCGAGCTCGGCGGGGCCCCGGACGCCATCGCGAACCTGTGGCCGGAGAAGGGCCTGCACAACGCCAAGGACCCGGTCGAGAACGCCGCCAAACGGGCTGTGTGCGCCCACCAGATCACCCTGACCGACGCCCAGCACGCGATCGCCACCAACTGGATCACGCTCGGCCACCGACTCGGCGTCAGCGGCATCCCCACCTCCTGACCGGCACCCGGACGCGTCCGCCATGGTCCACGGGTCGCGCCGACCCGCGACCGGGCACGGCACCTCTCCGCTGGCGTCGGTCTTGGCCGGTCTGGCCGGGCTGCTACGACCCGCTCGGCGCCGGGGTGCCGGTGGGCGCGGGGTGAAGCGTCAGTGACGGGCCCGGATCCGGACGGGCCACCGGCGTGGCCGACACCGACGTCGACGCGGGCGGGGTACCGGTCGCCGGCGGCCGCGCGCTGCCGGCCGGGGATGGTGTGGGATCCCCAGGCACGGGACGAGGGAGGCCGGACAAGCAACTGTCGGTGAAGAACGTCTTCACCTGGTTCGTCCACTCGTCGCTGGGAGGGCCATCGCCGGTATCAGAGGGGATGTCGTCGGCGGCGACGCCGGCGTAGGCGTCCTCGCAGCGTTTCCGGTCGATGTGAGCCCCCTGGTGACGGCCCCGCGGTGGATGGCGGAGCGGATGGTCGGTGCGACCCTCGCCATCGACACATTTTGTGACATGCAACGCACGGAGAGTACGTCTCACGCTGGGTAACTCATGCCGTTTACGTCAGACGACGCTGTGGCGGATGCTCTACGAGTCCGCCAGTAGGGCCTCGGCGGTGCTCGCGCTCAACATCGAGGACCTGGACCTGCCGAACAAGCAGGCCCGGGTCGTCGTCAAGGGCGGTGACACGATGTGGATCACCTGGGGTACCGACACCGCCCACCTGCTGCCCCGGCTCATCGCCGGCCGGACCCGCGGCCCGCTGTTCCTCTCCGCGCACCGGCCCGGCCCGCACCGGCGCGCGACCACCCACCAGCGCGACCTGTGCCCGGATACCGGCCGGGCCCGGCTCGGCTACGACCGGGCCCGGATCCTGCTCGGCCAGTACGGCGACGGGCTACGCCTCCACCAGCTCCGGCACAGCTCGGCCACCCACCTTGGCGACCCCAACACCTTCGCCAACGTGATCATGGCGAAGACCGGGCACAAATCGCTGCGCTCCGTCCAGCGGTACGTCAAACCAGGCCTCGCCGCCGTGCACCAGGCCACCGAGACGCTCTCCAGCCCCCGACGCCGTGGATAGCTCGGGATCACCGCCATATCCGCCCGATCTTTCTCGGATGCTACGGCGACCCCCGGTGTGTACCCCGGTCCCCCCGTCCGGGGGAGCTTGGTGGGGAAACCGGCCGCCAGGTTGGTGTCCGTGGAGCGAGCCGCCGAGACGGTACGAAAGTCCCCACGTGGCACGGGCAGGGTGGGCTGCCCCGGGGGGGGGACCAGCCGGGTTCGTCGACGTCCGCCAGAGGCCCCACGCCGCCGACCAGCACCAGGGGATCATGCTGGTACTTCAGCGGAAACCGAGGATCGGTTTCCTGAGCCCCACAGTGAACTTCTGGTACACGTG
Organism: Frankia sp. RB5; assembly: GCF_059816245.1. Taxonomy (NCBI): domain Bacteria; kingdom Bacillati; phylum Actinomycetota; class Actinomycetes; order Frankiales; family Frankiaceae; genus Frankia; species Frankia sp. RB5. Next base: position 9,533 of record NZ_JCBATA010000105.1, on the reverse strand, counting down.
GTAGCTAGATTCCTACCTATTGTCACCCGTGCCCACGTCGTCAACGTGGTGGCACACGCCAGAAACATCGAGAGCGGGCGCCAAGTCCTGTGGATCAGCGCCCGGTAGCCGGCGTCTTCCAGCCGCCTGTCGATCCATTCCGCCCACGCGCGGTCAGCCGCAGGTGTAAGAGACGAAGAAGTCCCGGCCTGCAGAGCTCTTCGAGCTAGCTCACCGCGCATGACCACGCACATCGGGCGGGGCGCGGCTAGGGCTGGGGGTGCTTCATCCTCGATGACGAAGGGGGCAAAACGATGACGGGCCCCTCGGCTTCCACCCCGAGAGGCCCGTCCAACGTCGTCGGCTCACCTCGCAACAGGGGGCACGACCACGGACCGGGAAACCCGATCCCGACCAGTGTAACCCATGCTGACCTGGGGTTACGGTCTCCTCGGTCAAGGTTGGCGCAACGAATGGGCAGCTTTCCGTCACGATTAGAATTGCTATCGAGTCGGCGCAGCCTGCATTCACACACATTCTTCGGTCGGCATCACCGGGGATTGCAAGATTTACATCGACTTCGTGGCGGCGACTTTTCCAAGATCTTCCGGAATTTTCCGTGCAGCCGTTTTGATACTTCGAGTCGCGATCATCTGGCAAGCGACGCTCTCCCTGTCGGAGGTTTGCGTATATTCGGGCCACGTGGTGGCGTCTGCGATGACCTGGGGAAACGTTTTCGAGTGATCGAATAACTACTTAGAGTAGCGCGCGACACAAGTAAGAGGTCACTCCCCATACATTAACTTTCTGGAAACGTTCTAGAAACATAGCGCGGAGCGAGTCTCGCGATCTGTCTGGGTAGCATCAATGCGTCCACGGTCCTGGCGACAGCTTCTTCCACGAGTACCGCTGTCGGCAGGTCGGCTCACCTCGCAACAGGGGCCTGACAGCGGTTGATCAAAGACTGTCAGGCCCCGAAAGGACGTGCACGACTTTGACATCTCTTGTAGCCATCGGCCTGTTCATGGCGGGCGGTCTCGTCGTCACGGGCCTCGGCCTGGCGCTGTACCAATGCGTCCGCCGTCACCCCCGCTTGGCCGCCGCGCTCGCCGCTGCCGGCGGGGTCGTCGCGGCCATCACTCCGCTCCTCGGACTCGGCGGGTCGGCCACGCTGGGGGTCGCCGTGACCGGTGGAGTGGTAGCGGCGGTGACGCCTGTCATGACGACGATCAGACGACCCGCCGCGGTCGAGGATCACCCGCAGACGACGGTCGGCGCCGTCGATCCGCCGCATGACCGCCCGTGCCGGGAGATGGGGGAAGCCCCGCCGAGGGCTGACCGGTGATGACAGATCCGACCATCCCCTTTGGCGTCACAAGGTGACCTCTCACCCCGGCCGCAGCTGGCGCGCCGGCGCGGGGGTCGCGGCGGTCGTGGTCGCCGCAGTTAGGCAGTAGTAGCTACCCCCCCGGGCTCTGGGGGGTGGCTTCCCCACCTGAGAGCCCTCCGAGATCGATCTCGGAGGGCTCTCACGCTGTTAGGGTGTCGGTAAGGAAGCCGTCAGGAAGTGCCAGGTAACGCCGCCCGCACCCCCACGGGCAGCACCCGCCCGCCACGGCCATCCTCGGCGTCGCGATGATGGCTTCCCCGTGGCTTCCAGCGAAAAAAACAATGATTAGCCGGCGTGAGTGGGGTCGATGGGTGCCCGTTGGCGCGGTGTACGTCGCCGAGGACCGCCACCGCTGGCCCGAGGAGAACATCGTCGCCCTCGGCGACGGCTGGGACACCGGCCCTGACCCGCGCCGCGTGCCCGACTACCACACCGACGACGGCCACGAGGACGATGGCTGGTGACCGGCCGCCGGCGGGACCGTCGGGTGTGACATCGGCCGGCATAACATGCCGGCGATCATGATGGGCGTCGGTTGCGGATGCCGCGCGACCGGGTAGCAGCACCGCAGCCGGTCACACGTCGCCCGAGCTGGATAGTCGCGGCCGGCGCCCCGCCGGAACGAGGGCCCGGAGCGCCGGGCAGCGGCCCCTGGGGGCCGGAGTCTGCCGCGACCGCTACCGGGGTGATCGGCGTCCGTCGCGCTGGTTGTGAGCGGCCGCGGACTGGGCGCGCCGGCCGAACCCGGTCCGGCCGGCGCGGCTGTCAGGCGTGCGGTCGCCGGCGGCGACCGAACAGCGCCTCCAGGCCCAGTTCCAGGTCGGATGTGGCGAGCACCGTGTCGATGGTGCCGGCGGCCAGCTCGTCCGCGGCGGCGAGGGTGTAGCGCTGCACTGTGCGGCGGGTGCGCGGCGGGGCGATTCTGATGCCGGCTCCTCCCCACGAGGGGAACCGCGCCACCGCGTGGAGCACGCATCAGCTCCACGTCGACCAGGCCCACCGCCACGGAAGGTCCGATGCTTCGGATGATTACAAAGAATGCTCGGCTGTCGCTCCGCCTCGTTAGAGCCTCGACGGCCGCGGTGCTTCTCGCGGGCGCGGCCGTCGGAGTGACGGCCGTCGCCGCACCGGCCCAGGCTCAGGCACCGGCCGGGTATCACGCCGAGCTCCAGGCCCAGATCCAAGCCCAGGCCCGAGCCCAGGCGCAGAACCAGATCCGATCCCAGGAGGCCAAGGCCGGGGCCCGGGACAGGGCCATAACGGCCGATGAGCAGGCCGCAGCCCGGTTCTAGTCTCCGCCACGGAGGTCACCAGGTCGAGCAGGAGCGCGCATCCAGCGTGGCGGTGTCGGCGTCGGGGGTGTCGGCGTAGGAACGGCGCCCCCCGGCGGCGGTGAACGCGTGCAGATGATGGCCGTCCCAGCGCCGAGCGCGGCGGACTCGTCCACCAGGGCATGTCTCCCGACGGTGCCCGCCCCACGTCGATCACCGGGGCCATTCGCCCAACCGAGCGCGGCCGCCGGCGCGCGGCCAGGTCTGCGGGACGGGCTGGTAGACCGGCAGGGTGTCGGCGGCCGCGTCGCTCAGCTGGTAGCCGCCGCCATCAAGCAGCTCGATCCATTTCGGGGTGAGGGCGGTGAGGACCTGCTCGGGCAGGCTGTCGGGCAGGTGGCCGCGGCCGGTGGTGGGATCGGCGTCGAGGACCAGGGCGAGAGCGGCCAGGCGGGTGGCGGCGTCGGCTTTCTTCAACGGCTTCGCCGCGCTGGTGCGGGTGATCCAGCCGGAGACGCGGCTGCGCATCAATTCGCCCGTCGGCGGGTCGACCAACCCGGTAAGGCCGGCGGCCTGCAGGGGCAGCGCGTCGGCCGGGTCGGCATCGACCACCCGGTGCGGATCGTCGCCGTCGCTGCTGATCCAGCCGCCGGCGAGCAGCTCGTCGAGCACCCCGTGCGGGTCGGCGTAGCGGCGCAGATCCTGGCAGGTCACATTCGCCCACCCGGTGCGCGCGGCCCGCACCGCCAGGATCAACGCGAACAGGCGGGCATCCGCACCGACCGGCAGCGCCGCGGACGTCGATGCCAGCGCCGAGCGCGGTGCGCCCACCGGACACGCTGGCGATGGTGTAGCTGGCGCCGACCCGGAAAACGAGATCATGCCCACGCGGTAGCCCGCACGTCGTCGGCCCACGTTCGGGTCAGTCGCAATCGCTGGATCACGCCCCGAGCGTGGTCTCGTCATCGGGGCCGTCCTGCGCCATGGAGTACGGCGCCAATGCTCCTGGCGTGCAAGGCGGCGCGCGCAGTGATCCCATGCCCGTGACTGCCGCCCCTCACGATGTCTGACTGGTCGCGGCCAGCTCGGCGGCCAGCGGCGCCTTCTCGCTGACCCAGCGGCGGTCGCCGGCGAGGATCCGGGCGCGTAGGTGGTCCAGGATCGCCGGAGGTACCTCGGGGGGCGCAGCGCGTCGGGCCCGGTGGAAGCGGCTGAGCAGCGCGGGCAGCTCGCCGGCGGGGATGCCGCCAGTGTCCTTCCAGCTGGCCAGGGGCAGGAACTGGGCTTGGAACATCTCCCGGTCCAGATCGCTGATGTGGATGGCCGTGTAGCGGGAGTCGAGACCGTCGAGGTGGTCGTACGGAATGCGGCCGTGCAGGGTGTAGAGCAGGCGAGTGCTCCCGTGCGAGCGAAAGGGCTGGCCGTAGGCCGCGACGTTCGCGGCGGCGTTCGCGGTGGTGACCATCACGACACGCTCGGCGCCGCGGGCTCGGCCGGCCGCCAGGACCGCGATGTGCAGCCCCGCTCGAGGATCGCGCATGAGGCCGGGTAGCCCGAACTGATCGAGGGCGATGCCATGGTCGCGGGTGCGGGAGAGCAGAAGCGCGTCCGGGACGTTGCCCGCGATGCTCCGCAGGCGCGCCGGTCGGCGACGAGGTGGCGGCCACGACAGGGACGGGTGCGTTCGTGGCCGCAGGACCGGCACGGCCGGTCGGCGGTCCCGGCCAGGTGGCCGCAGGAGGCACAGCGGCGCACCACCATCAGTCTGACCTGCAGGGCGCCCGCCGTCAGCGCGTCGTCGATCATCTCCAGGGCCAGGGCGGTGGTCGGGCCGCCGGCATCGGTCAGGACCTCGGGCCGCTGGCCGGTCGGATACTTCGCGGTGATCAGCGCGTCGTCGAACCGGACCCGGCCGAACGCGGCGGCACTGCCGGCGGTGTGGGCGCGGTAGCGCATGTCTGCAGCGAGAGTGACAGTGTTCCACAGGTGCGGCAGGGCCGGTCGGACACCGCACAGCCGGTTGAGCGTGGCGGCGAGCCGGATGCTGGCGGCCTTGCCGGGCCGGCCGGCGAAAGTGAACGCGCCGTTCTGGACCGGCCCGTTGACGAAGACCGTGCGATCGGTCATGGGCCATCGATCGCGAGTCGGTAGCGGAACCCGGCGAGGTCGGCAGTGGGGCGGGAGAACCCGCGCGCCACCACCGGGCCGGACGGGCGGCGGGTGCGGGAGAACCTGGGGGCACCCGGTGACGTTTTCCACTGACTGGGCGTGACGGACTACTGCCATACCATGATTGGACACCATCGATGCGACAAGCAGACTACGGAGGGAATCCGGTATTGACCGACCGTGAGTGGATGTTCGTCAAGGCCCGGACCGCCGCCGACGATGGCGCGGTCTGGCGCTCCACCGACGGGACGCTGTTCATGCGAACCGGCGGTCCCGAGCTCGTGACCGAGGCGGCCTTCCTCGCCGAGGTGCTTCAGCTGGGCTATCCGGTCCCCCGGATCGTCGACGTCGGCCAGGGCGACGACGGACGGCACTACGTCGTCGAGCGCAGCGTCGGCACGACGTCGCTGCACGAGCTGGCCGTCACGCACACCGCCCCCGACGGGCTTGTCGGCCCGGAGGTGCCGGCCCTGGCCGCCGGGATCTCCAGCCGACTGCTGGCCGCGCAGGCCCGTGCCGCCGGGCCTGGTGCCGACGGCACTCTGGCCGGCTTTCTTGCCAAGGCCGGCTTCACCGACAGCGTCTACGCCGAGAACCCGGACCTCGATACCCCCCGCGTCCACGCCTTGGCCGCCCGGGCGCTGGACCGGCTGGGCGCGGTCCCGATGTGTGCGAGCCATCTGGACTATGGGCTGCCCAACGCGTTCGAGCGCGCAGTGATCGACTGGCAGCATCACGGCCTGGCACCGCTGGGCTTCGACGTCTACCCGATGCTCGAGCTCGTGCCGTTCAAGGGTGGCGCCAAGGGTTACCGGTTCACCGTCGCGCAGCGCACCGCCTATCTCGCCGCCCTCGACCAGGCCTGCCTCGCCGGCGGCGGCCCGGCACTGTCCCCCTACCTGGGCGAGTTCCTGCTGGTGAAGTGCTTCTTCTTCCTCGCGCTCATGCGTCCAACCGCGCAGAGCCGCCCAGACAAGCACGCCAAATGGCAGTACCGCCGGGCCCTGTTCACCACAGGACTGGAGCAGTATGAGTCCACAGGCACCATCGACACCGCTGCCTTCCCGACGTTCGCCGAGTTCACCGGCAGGCTTGCCTCCGCCGCCCGTCCGTGACCGCGACTACCTGCTTGACCGGCGCGGCGTCATCTTCAAGGTCATCGGCGACATCCACCCGGACGGCCACTACCTGGGCTACGTCAAGTACCACCCGGACGACCGCGGCGACCGCCGCCTGTTCGGCCGCCGCTACCGGCAGAACACGGTGGTGTCGAAGTCGTTCGGCATCCTCGCCGACCGACCCGAGTGCTACGTCTACTCGCCGGCCCTCGGCTGCATCATCACCGGCCTGCCCCGCCACGACGTCGTCGTCCACTACTCCGCCCGCGCCGCCCTCGCCGAGATCGCCGCCGACCCCGCCCAGGTGCGCGAGGCCCGCGCCGGAACGGACCTGCTGGCGATCATCGCGCGGATCGTCGAGCGCGGACAGACCGAGCTGTTCGGTGTCACGGGCTCGTTCATGGTCGGCTGCCACACCGCCCGCTCCGACATCGACCTGGTCTGCTACGGCGCGGACGGCTACGCCGCCGCGGCCGACCTGTTCGCCGACCCCACGGTGATCCTCCCCTACCGCGGCGACGACCTGACCCAGCTCTACCTGCGCCGGGCCAAGTACATGGCCGGCAGCAGCTTCGACGCGCTTCTCAAAGCCGAGGCCCGCAAGTTCCAAGGACTCACCCGGGCGTGCGTGCACACATCAACTGCGAACCGATCCGCGCCGATGACGACCACGCGTTCACCCGGACGTACGCCAAGGAGATCGGCGAGATGACCCTGCTCGCGCGGATCACCGACCACTCCCAGGGCCTGGCCACGCCCGCGCTGTACGGAATCAGAGCACAGATCATTCTCTCGGCGACCGTCGACGAGCCGGAGACCTTCGTCGACCGCATCACCTGCCTGCGCTCCTACCTCGGCGCCTACACCGGGGCGTTCCGCGAGGGCGACACCGTCCACCTGACCGGCAAGCTCGTCCACCTCCAGGACGGCGACCACGGCACCTTCGGGATCGAGCTGACCCCCTGGAACGTCAGCAAGTCCTACCTCGCCAATCTCACCGACTGAGGCGGACTCCCGCACACACGACACGATCATGGACCTGGCGCTCCCGCTGGGGTCCTCAGTGGGCATCTCCACCTGCTCAAGCAAGCTACTGACGGGCTGGGCCCCCGGTGTGCGCCGGAGCGACGCCCATGCGCGGGCCGCACGAACCCCAGACGTCGAGCTCCCGGGCCGCGCCTCAGAAGTCCTGCCAGCCGGCGACGAGGGGGCGGCGACACGGTGGGCCGTGTGCACGGCCCTGGCACCTACCTGCGGTTGGCGAGGGTCAGGAGGTAGCCCTGCGCGCGGTGCAGGTCGGCGCCACTGTCCCGGGCGTAGATGCCGGTGGCGATCGCGGCGGCGGACTGGGCGTACATCATCCTGCCCACCGGGTCCAGCGCGTTGGGGTCGACATCGTGCAGCGCATCCATCGCCGCGCGCAGGTAGGACAGGGCGAGCGTGTCGTCGATCCGAGCACTGGGCTCAAAGGGCTGCGGTTTGCGAATGGCCACGGCGACCACGATGCCGGACCGCGCTCAACCGCGCGTCAAGATCCGGGGAAGTCGGGCGCCAGGAGCGCGACCACGGCACCTTCCGGGTGGGCGGGTACGCCTGGGACGACTGACTGCTCCGCGCCGGTCAAGCCCCGGATGGCCACTGGCCGTGAATGTCGCGGAGGCCCCAGCCGGGCTGGGCTGACGGCGGCATGCCGCGGCCGTAATGGTCGGAGTACTCGCTGACGAGGGTGCGCCACGCGGTCGCCCGCACGTCCTCGACCCAACGCCTGGCGATCTCCACCTCGGCGACGTCGAGGGGCAGGTGGAGCCGGCACCTGATCATGCGACCCAGCATCGCCAGCACCTCGTCCGGCAGTCCTTCGACGGCGCGATAGGCGACGCCGGGGAACTCCAGTGCGTCGATGCCACTCTCCGCCGGGGTAGACGGCACTTTCACGGCTCCGGCGAACCACGCCGCCAGATTCGACAGGGCGGTGTGGGCCTCCTCGTGCGGCATCGGGGGGTCCTTGCCGCGCTCGATCATCTCGACCCACTCCGTGCCGGGCCCGTTCCACCACAGCTCATCGTCGCTGTTCGCGAACCGCAGGCCACAGGAGTTCGAGCCGGGCTCACCGGCCCAGGCGACGAGGGACACGAGGCGGAGAAGTCGGCGACGATCGTCCATGGCTTCTGGGCGGCTCCGGCTCGCTGGCCCTTCGGTAGAAGCGCGCGGCTCGGGTCACTATCCCGGGACCGGTGGCAGGGGCCCGCTCCGCAACCGTTACCTACAGGAGAGGAGAGGACGCACCGTGAAGTGGAACCTGCGGCATGGTGATCAGCGCCGGGGCGATGTCCGGGCTGTGGTCCACCAACCCGAATGCCGTCAGGCTCGACGAGCTGGACGTCATCTGCGCGCTTGGTCGAGGAGCGCGGCGACGGCTTGTTCGACCAGGTCTGCCGCGTCGGGCGGGATGGGTTTTCCGGCGGACAGGTAGCGACGCACCGTCGCGTAGGGCAGATCCACCAGCGCGATCAGTAGCCGGTTCGGCTCGCTAGCCACCGGGTCACCCAGGCGTCCGCCCAGACCGCGGAAGGCGGCCTCCAGCCTCTTCTGGGCCTGCTCGGACGCGCGGACGGCGGCGGACGGCCAGGTAGAGGCGCCGAACTCGCGGGCTCCGGCGAGCAGTACCCGCGCCTCTGCGGGGTGAGCACGTGACCATTCGACGACGTACCGGGCGGCGGCGATCGCCGCGCGGCGGGGCGGGTCGGTGTTCATGGCGGCGATCAGGCCGGTCTGGAAACGGGTGAGGGTCCGCGTCCACAGGGCGGCCTGCAGGGCCGGCCGGTCGGGGAAGCGATGGTAGACCGAGCCGCTGGAGGCGGATGCAGCCCGGGCGACCGCGGACATCGTCACTCCGACCGGGCCGTGCTCGGCGACGAGCTGGACGGCGGCGTCGAGCAGGGTGTCGATGTCGTGAATCGCTGGCCTGCCCACGTTGCGGAGGCTACCCTCTAGCTAGTAGTAGAGACGTCCCACTACAACAGGCGAACAGGTCCCCCGAGAGAAAGGACGGATGGCCATCCTCGACAAAGGCACTGGCCTACATAGGCTGCTACGCCGGCCTGCGCGGCTGCGAGGCTGGCAAGGGCGGCCGCTACCGCGAGGGCCCCGCTGCACCCCCACCTTGCGCATCGCCCTGGAGGACTGGACCACCGCACGCGCGTCCTGGCCCGGCGCGGCCGACAGCCCGGCGCTGTTCCTCAACCGCCGCCGCGGGCGACTGTCCACCCGCGGCGCCTACGACATCTCAAGGCCGTCGCGGCCGAAACCAACCTCACCTTCGGCCGCGACGGCGACCTGACCCTCCCACTTGCTGCGCCACACCGCCCGGCACCGACCTTCGTCCGCGACGGCCAGGGCATCGTCACCGTCACGACGGCGAGGCGACGGTGGCCTTCCACCTCCGTCCGAACCCAGCGCCTCGTGGCACACTGACACACTGAGCATTTTCAATGTTATTTTACGTGAATTGCGGGAATGTTCCGTCGCGCGCGTTTAAGAGAAAGTCCGGCGAACCAGCCGGAGAGTGGAAGTTGTCCGACTACTGTCCGTCCAGGCGGGAGAAAT
>NZ_JCBATA010000104.1:0-16067 GCF_059816245.1 Frankia sp. RB5 | reverse complement strand
TGCTCCCGGTCGAGCCCCGCCGCCAGCGGCGCCAGCTCGCGGCAGGCCTGGGCGTCAACGGCGGATCGCAGCTCCTCGAGCTCCGGCTCGACGCTGATTCTCAACGCGCACACGCTCCATAGGTCGACGCCCGGCCCGCGGCGCTGGGCAGGGCATGGGCCATGTGGCAGAAACGTACTGGCAGCCAGATTGGCGAGCAATCGAAACCGCTGCCACCCGCGGACCCGCCAGACCCGGCGGACGGTGTCAGACGGCGTGGTGGGCGTCGAGCAGAGTGGTGGCCAGTGCGTCGGCCCAGACCTGCCCGGGCGGGTCGGAGTCGTGGATCTGGCGGAGATCTCCGAGTAGGTGGGCACCGCACCAGGCGTGCAGGGCGCCGGTCAGGTGGGCGTAGCCGCCGTAGCCGTCCCGGACGAGGACACCGGTGAAGGTGGGCCGGACCCCGCCGGCGTCGATCGTGGCGGCTGAACGGTCCCCGACGTGCATCACGGTCAGGTAGTCGGGCACGCCACGTGCAGGTAGCGCAGGCCACCGTCGGCGCGGGCGGTGGTCTCGTCTGCGTGCGCGCAACCGGTCAACCGAGCTGAACAGGTACGCCGGCCGCGTGTTGTTCCGTGCGCCGCCGCATTACTCGGCCTGCGTCGCGATGCCCGCCATCACAGCGTCCGCCACGGACGGCAGCGTCGGCCTGGCCGGCGGCTGTTCGTCAGCGGGTCCGGCTACCGCGGAGACGAGGATGACATCGACGCCGTTCGCGGCGAAGAGGACGTTCCACCGGCCCGAGGAATCTATCGAGTAGGTGAGCGCCGGATATCCGTCGACGTTCGACGAGGACACCTGCGAAACATTACTCGGCCCGCCGTGCCCGATGGCGGCACACTGCCGCACCGCCTGCCGGAGCGCGTCGAGGAGCTTCGACGCGGAGGCAGCGGTGGAGAACTGCAGTATCTCGGTCGTGTAGTACTACAGTCGCAGTGGTCCTGCGGTGGTAGCTGTTGGTATGGTTTTTCGTTGCGTGGTACGGATCCGGGTTTGGTAGTGGTAGCAGCGGCCGAGTGCCTGGTGGCTGCGGCGCCAGTCTGACCACCATGTGATCAGGGCGGGTGGGGTGAGGGCCTGCGCGAACAGGGCGATGATGTGGCGGAGCTCGTTGAGGGTGAGCGGGATCATCGTGTGTCGGTCTGGTTTCGGTGGTTCGTCGATGGGGAGACCGGCCGGATGGGGCTGATATCCCACGGCGGTGGTTTCTGGTGGGATGGCTGGTGGGTGTTCTTCGCGGTGTCTTTGGGCGGTGACGGCGAGCCAGGCGTGCGCGACGATCGCGAGGGTGATATGCCGGTACCAGGCGTGGTATCGGCGGACCTGGTAGTGGTCAAGGCCGACTTCGTTCTTCGCGGACTCGAAGCATTCTTCGATTCCCCAGCGTCGCCCTGCAACGGTGATCAGCATGGCGAGTGGAACCGGGTGTGGACTGTTGGTGAGAAAGAAGGAGAGGTCTTTTCGTTCAGTGCGTGAACGGCGGGTGAGAACCTGCTGGGGATGATTGTCAGGGCCGTCGAATTCACGGGTGTCGACCAGCGCCCAGTCGTATAGCCGGGGTCCTTTTGTGCCGTCGGCGCAGGAGTATGTTTCCCAGGCGTGCGCGGGAACTTTCGCCGCGAGGGCGTTGACGCGGCGACGGCCGACGGCTGTGGTGACCATGGCGTCCCGTTTGACGGCGAGGACATAGCCGATCCGGTGTTCTACGAGCCAGTCGCGTAGTTCCGGGTCAGCGCCGTACACCTCGTCGCCGGCGACCCAGCTGATCGCCCGGTGCGCCAGCCAGAACCGGCGGATCATGTCCAGTGCCAGCAGCGGCTTCGTCGCGAATCCCCGCCCGGGTGGAATGCCTGCGTCCGCGCACCGCGGCCGGTTTTCGGTCCAGCTGTCGGGAAGGCACAGTTCCCGGTCAACCAAAGCCCGCCCTTTTCCGGAGACATATGCGGCGAACACGCCGAGTTGACAGTTCTCGACCCGCCCAGCGGTGCCGCTGTACCGCGTTGCACACCCGCGGACTCCGTTCCTTTCTTGACGAAGCCGGTTTCATCGATCACCAAAACCCCACCCGCCTCGGTGAGGTTCTCCACGACGTACGAGCGGACGACGTCGGCTACCGCATCCTCATCCCAGGCGGACTCGCTCAACAGTCGCTGCATCTTGTGCGGACCGAGGTCCTGGTTGAACTCGGCGAGCGTCCACCCGTTCTTCCGCTCCGTCCGAGGCAACAAGCCCGCCACATACGCCCGTGCCTGCACGCGCGTCTGATCATTCCGGAAACAGTCAGCTAAGCGGCCGAACAGCTCCTCCAGCTCCGCATCCCACACCACGGCGTCCATCTCGGATAGGCTACCCGTCGCGGCCACCGCCGCATCCTCATGTGTATTCACAAACCATGGAGAATCACGCGGTGGCCGCCCCACGCAACCCGGCATGCCGCACCCGCGGAAAAGGACCACACGGCAGCCACTGGGGCTGTAGTACTAATACTCCAGCCCGACTTTTGTGACCCACGACATCCCGATCGTCGACTTCGCAAGGGGACAGCGGAAAGACGAGGTGATGCACGAACACCTCAAGGACTTCACCGGCACCGAGGGGGTGATGTTCATCGGCCGGGCGCAGGAGAAGACCCCACTGTTCCGGACGGAGAAACGCCGCGACACCGAGGGGAAAACCTATCCGTGGATCGTGAAGACCACCGGGGTGGTCAACCACTTCTACTTCTACTGCGTCGATGACGGCTTCGGCCCGTTCTTCCTCAAGTTCTGCTCCTACTTCCCCTACAACGCCAAGCTGTGTCTGAACGGGAACCACTGGGCGCAACGGCAGGCCACCAAGGCGGGGATCGGATATGTCCCGATGGACAACGCGTTCGCCGCGGTCGACGACCCGGCCGGTCTTCAGACGATCTGTGACCGGCTCGGCCCCGACCAGATCGACGGGCTGCTCCGCAAGTGGATCGCGATCCTGCCCCACCCCTTCACTCCCGACGACCGTGATGCCGGCTACCGCTACGACATCTCGGTCCTGCAAGCCGAGTTCTCCCTGACCCAGACCCTCGACCGACCCCTGTCCGGACGGATCTTCTTCGAACAGGTCATCCGGGACAACCTCGACATCGGCCGTCTTTTCTTAAAAATCTTGACAAGTTCCGCCGGGATTGACCGGCTCCGAGCCGGCAGGATGTCAGAAAGCCAAAACATTCCCGTACCTTCCTTGCGTCGGAAGAAGTCCACCATCTCGGTGTTGTTCTCGTGGCGGCGTGCGGCCGGAACGCTGATGGCGTCCATTCCCTGGGACATGAGGCGACCATTCATCATGTAGCGGGCGGTGCGCTTGTTGCCGTCGTAGTAGAACTACTGAAGCGAGGCGAAGAGAAAATAGCCGATCGCCTGCTCGAACTCGGCGTCGATCTCGGCGGAGAGGAACTCCAGCCCCAGAGAGAGGATGCGACGCAGGTTCTCGCCACCGCGTTCGGTAGGCGGGTGGCAGGTAGCGACCATGCTGTCCGAGGCTGACGCCGGCGGTGCGAGGCCCTCCTTGTCCTCGACAGCAAGAGCACCACAGATCGGGCACGCGGGCCCGGAGGATCCCGCCGCGGCTCCCTCCACGCCGCTGCGGACAAGGGCGTGGCCACGCACATCCGCCATCACCACCCGACCTACATCACCGCAGCTGGCGTCCGTCACCTATCCTGTCGTGGCGGCGCGTACCCGTTCGATGGACCGGAGCGTGAGAGCGGGGAGGGGATGCCGCAGGTCGTCCTCCAGCCATTCGGTCACGGCAACGACCAGAACCGCGTTGGCCACCCAGGTGAGGGCCAGCCGGTCGGCTTCGTCGATGGCGGCGGGGTGGCGGTGGGCGAGTTCGCTGGCAATGACGGCCCTGTGGGTCTCCATTATTTCAAGCGTGTAGGTGGCGAGCTCTGTACTCGAGGCCATGATCGCCATTCTGAGGGTGACGTTCTCGCGGTCCCGCTGCAGAATCTCGGCGAAGCCGATGAGCGTGGGTTCCAGCGCGCGAAGGGTGAGTTCGCGAGGAGGTCGATCGCGGAGCAGGGTGCGGAGTTTCTCGCTCAGAGTCCGGTCATATTCGAGCAGGATGGATCGCTTCGTGGGGAAGTAACGGAACACGGTCCGCTGTGAGACGCCCGCCGCCTCGGCGATCTCGTCCACCGTTGTGCTGTCGAATCCCCGGCTGGTGAACAGTTCCATGGCGGCGGTCTCGATGGCCTTCCGCGTATCCAGAAGTTGACGCTTCCGGAGCCGGCCGGACGGGGAAGGCGGGCCCGCGGCGACACCTGCGTGGCCTGGTTCCATGCGCTCACGGTAGCCGATCCGCGATCGCCCATCCTCAGGACGCCGAAGGGCGCTTCCCGCACCCACGCGACCCGATCAGACTCTCTGAGATCGGTCCGACCCTTTACGTGACGGCTGCGGGCTGCTGGCGTCGGTGTTCTGGGATTGGTTGACAGCGGCACTCCGCCTACGTGATGCTGGCCACTGCCATGGTGGCAGTTGTGACATCGACGAGAGTGCGACATCTACGGGAGGGTGCCCTTGATGGCTGGGAGTGCACGTCCGAACGGGCCTGTTCACGGGGGCGCTCACGGCTGACCCCTGGGAACCAGGCTGGTCGATGTGAGCACCTACCGGTCACGTGGAGGAGGAGTACCTCTTCGAACCGAGGCAGCCCGCACCCGGAGCCCCCTGGCCGCGGGGGCATCCAAATCGTGTGAATATTGCGGAAATCTCCCGGTGCCGCTAGCGAGAAGCCCTCGCCGGTTCCTACACGCTCTCGGCTCCGGCGTCCCCACCCGCCGTCATTCCCACGTTTCACGTAGGCAGAGATCACTCCGCATCCGACTCAATTTATGGGCGGATTTTCCATGAGCGCGTCTTGTTAGGCGGCATGTCAGAGCCACCCTCACAACTCACGATCGTGATCCGCCGGAGGAGAGGTCCAACATGGGGTTCAGGGTAGAACGCGATGTCATGGTGCCGATGCGTGACGGGGTCCGCCTCGCCGCGGACGTCTGGATCCCCGACGGTGATCCGGCGCCGACATTACTGGTGCGCATCCCCTATGGGAAGATGACCTTCCTGACTCTGAGCCCGACGATGCCTGGCATCTTCGGCCTCCTGGACGCCGGGTACGCGGTGGTGTGGCAGGACTGCCGTGGCACTTTCGCCTCGGAGGGGGAGTTCACCGCGTTTGTCGACGAGCCCGACGACGGGGTTGACACCATCGCCTGGGTGCGCGAACAGCCGTGGTGCGATGGCAACGTCGGCATGTACGGACCTTCGTACATGGGCATCACCCAATGGGCTCTGGCGTCCCGAGCGCCGGACGGGCTCAAGGCGCTGGCGCCCACGACGACGGCGACGGACTTGTACGCTCACCCTTGGTACTCCGAGGGCGGCGCAATGTCCTGGCACACCGTCTGGGTCTGGAACATGAGGATGGCGCTCCTGGACGCCCAGCGGGCGCTGGCGGCCGGCCGCGGTGACCCGCAGACGCTGAGGGCGCTGGTCGGGTCGATGGCCGCCCCGCAGGCCCACCTCGGCGCGTTGCCCGCAGAACAGGACCTGCTGGCCAAGCACGTGCCGTGGTGGTCGGACTGGCTGGCGCACCCCGACCGCGACGGCTTCTGGCAGGAGCTCTCCGTCGGCGACCGGGCCGACACTGTGACCGTGCCGGCGCTGAACGTCGGCGGCTGGTTCGACGTGTACATCGGTAGCACCGCGCGTACCTACACCCAGATGAAGGCCGAGGCCGGCAGTGCCGAGGCACGCGACGGCCAACGGCTGATCATCGGCCCGTGGGACCACATCTCCTCCACCGGCGTCTACCATGACCGGCGGTTCGGTCTCGGCGCCGACCCGCTCGCCGCGGACCTCACCGGAGCGCACGTGCGCTTCTTCGACCGGTGGCTGCGGGGCCGGACCGACGCCCTCGACGGCATGGCACCGGTGCGGATTTTCGTCATGGGCATCGACCAGTGGCGCGACGAGCAGGATTGGCCGCTGCCCGACACCAGCTACGTGGACTACTTCCTCGACGGCGCAGGGGCGGCCAACACCGCCGCCGGTGACGGAGTCCTGCACACCGACCCGGCGTCGGCGGAGGCGACTGACACCTTCACCTACGACCCGGCGAACCCCGTGCCCAGCCTCGGGGGCCGGATGCTGCTGCCCGCGGCGGCCAACGCCGTCGGGCCGGTGGATCAGCGCCCGGCCGAGGCCCGCGACGACGTGCTGTGCTTCACCACGCCCGTACTCGATGAGCCGATCGAGGTCACCGGCCATGTTTCGCTTGTGCTACACGTCGCCTCGTCCGCTCGGGACACCGACTTCACCGGCAAACTCGTCGACGTCCACCCCGACGGCCGCGCCCTCTACCTCACCGACGGCATCCTGCGCGTCCGCTACCGCAGATCCCTCGCCGAGCCGGAACTCCTCGAGCCCGAGACGGTCCACGAGATCACCCTGGACCTGTCCGTCACGTCCAATGTGTTCCTGCCCGGCCACCGGATCCGGCTGGAGGTCTCCAGCAGCAACTTCCCCCGCTACGACCGCAACACCAACACCGGCGCAGTGATCAACACCGAGACCTTCGACCAGGCCGTCGTCGCCACCAACCGGGTTCTGCACGGCCCGCAGCACCCCAGCCGCCTGGTCCTGCCGATCATCCGCCGCTGAGCGGTCCGCAGCCCTGGGTCGAGGGGTGATGCCGGCGGTTCCCGGACTGGTTGGCACGGCACCCGGCCGCCGTGATTCTGGTCACTGCCACGGTGGCAGTTCTGACATCCATGGGAGGGCGCCATTCATGGCTGGGAGTGCACGCCTGATCGGTCCTGTTCACGGGGCCCATGGCTGGCTCCGGGCACCACGCTGGTCGATGTGAGCACCTACGGGTACGTGGAGGAGTACTTCCTCGAGGGGGACGCGACCACGTACCGGCCCATTGACGGTGAGTCACGCGTTGACGGTCGCTGGACGGCGGAGCCCAGTGGGAGCCTTCCGTTCAGGACACGGATGGTCGTTCGGTGCCCGTCGACCCGGCGACGTTCAACAGCACTGTCATCGTCTCGGGGAACAACGTCTCCGCGGGCGCGGACGGGTACTCCCTCGGCGCGACCGCGATGATCCGCGAGGCCGCGTCCACCGCGCCACGGCAAGTGAGGAAGTAAGCCCCCCACCCTGTCTCTGCCACGAGACCGGCCCAGCTCAGGGGCCGCACTGAAGATTCAGTTGAGATAGGCGTTTATGGTCAGCCCCCGTGGAGGGGCTGCCGTCACAGTCAGATCACCTACAGAGGAATCCTGAATGCACCTTTTACGACGCATATCCACGGGTGGAATCGCCCTGTGTGCCGCCGCAGTCACGATCACCGCCTGTGGCAGCGAAAACTCCGGGGGCACGACTTCCCATGCGAACGGCAAGGTCGTCCTCTCGATCATCGTCCCCACGCACACCGCGCCCCCGACAGCCCCGCACGCCATCTCGGCGGTGAGAGCGGCTGCCACAGCTATCAACGCCAAGGGCGGGATCAACGGCAAGCAGATCGAGATCAGGACCTGCAACGAGAACGGCAACCCGAACGATGCGGTCAAGTGCGCGCGTCAGGCGGTGTCGGCTCACTCGGTGGCGGTCGTCGGCTCGTACTCCAACTCCAGTAACCAGCTCATCGCGCCCCTCGTCAAGGCCGGGATACCGCTGGTCGGGTTCAACGCCATCACACCGGCCGACTACGCCTGCGCCGTCTGCTACACCTTCGACGCCGGGAACACACTGTCCTTCGCCGGCATGCCGGCGGCACTGCGCGCCTCCGGCGCCAGGACGGTGACCGCGGTCACTCTCGACCTCGCCGCCGCCGCCGCGAACGTCTCCGCGGTGGAGCAGGCCGCCAAGGCCGCCGGCCTGCAGACCGTCCCCCCCGTGAAGGTCGGCGTGACCTCGACCGATCTCGCTCCCGCCGTCCAGGCCGTCATCGGGTCCAAGGCCGACGCGGCCGTGTCGGTCCTGCCCACGGAACAGACCACCGCCTTCATCAGGGCCGCCGACCAGGCCAAGGCCCCGTTCACCTTCGGCGTCGTCGACGCACAGGTCCAGTCCGTCCTTTCGCAGTTCCGGGGCACGCAGGGCGACCACGTACTCGCCGTCGGGGCCTACCCGCCCCTCGACGCCACCGCCGCCTACCCCGGCCTCGTGCAGTACAAGACCGAACTGGACGCACAGGAGAAGACCGGCGACAAGGACGCCGCCACCCGCGACTCCATCAGCCTGCGAGCCTGGCTCTCCGTGCACGTCGTCGCCCAGGCCGCCGCGGGAATCACCGGGGACATCACCGCAGCCTCGCTGAACAACGGGTTCAGGACCGCCAAGGACATCGATCTGTACGGCATCCAGCCGAAGTGGACTCCGTCAGCGAAAGGCCACGTGCCCGGATTCGACCGGGTCAGCAACGCCCGCGTCTTCTTCATGCGCATCAACAACAGCAAGCTCGTCCCGGCGAAGCCGATCGCCGGCCTCGACCTGAACACCGGAAAGCCGTTCTGAGACGATACGTGGACGCTGCCAGGGTACTTATGTGCTCGATAACGTACCTTTATCTGAATTCTCCGCTCGCCTGAGGGGCGCCGAATGCAGCATGTATACGACATAGATGTCAGGATTCCGATGCGTGACGGCGTGGCCTTGGCCGCCAACGTGTGGCGCCCAGGGCCATTTCGTAGTCGATAGGCCAAGTTGATCATTCTCGGCATCGACCGATGCATGGCCTGACCTGGGCGGATACCGGCGACACGCCGGAGGTAGATGCGCGGCAGGCACGACCCTCTGCCGATCATGGAGTTCTCGAAGCTTCATGTTCGCCAGGGAAGGCCGTGCCCGCCGATGTCATCATCTCCCATCACCGCTGTGATCGACGAGCTCGCCGGGCAGATCCCGGACCGGGCCAGCTCAACGGGTTCGGTGACCGACAGTGAGTGGACCGGGTTATGCGAGGCGCTCGCGCAGGTACCGGATCCACGCCGACGGCGCGGGGTGCGATACCCCTTCGCCGTGATCCTGACCATCGTGGTGTGCGCGATGGTCAGTGGCGCCCGGTCGTTCGCGGCGATCGGGGAATGGGTCGCCGACCTGCCCGCGGACACCCGCGCCGGCCTGGGGCTGACCGGACGGATCCCAGGCCCGGTGACGATCTGGCGGGTGCTGGTATGTGTGGACCGGGCGGCGTTGGAAGCCGCGATCGGAGCCTGGATCCGGGCCCGCCTCGACGCCGTCGACACCGCCGCGCCTCGGCCGACACGGCGCCGCCGGGTACGGCGGGTGCTCGCGGTGGACGGCAAAGCGATGCGCGCCACCCGGCACGGCACCCACCCCGTGCACCTGCTCGGTGTCCTCGACCATGCCCGCGGCGTGGTCCTGGCACAGGTCGACGTCGACGAGAAGACCAACGAGATCCCTTTGTTCTCCACGGCTCTCGATCAGATTCCGGACCTGACCGATGTCCTGATCACCGTCGACGCGATGCACGCGCAGACCGCGCACGCCGACTACCCGCACGCCCGGGGCGCGCACCTGCTGGTCACCGTGAAACGCAACCAGCCCACCGTGCACACCCGGTTGAAGACACTGCCCTGGAAAGACGTCCCGGTCGGGCACACCACCACCGGCCGTGGCCACGGCCGGATAGAGACACGCACCCTCAAGGCCGTCACTGTCCCGGCCGGGCTCGGGTTCCCCCACGCGGCCCAGGCCATCCAGATCACCCGCACCTCCCGTCCGATCAGCAATCACCCTCGTGACCAGCAC
The DNA here is from genome assembly GCF_059816245.1 of Frankia sp. RB5. Lineage (NCBI taxonomy): Bacteria > Bacillati > Actinomycetota > Actinomycetes > Frankiales > Frankiaceae > Frankia > Frankia sp. RB5. Next base: position 6,210 of record NZ_JCBATA010000104.1, on the reverse strand, counting down.
AAACACGACTTTGCAATGACCCTGCCACGAGGGGACACCACATAAATACGGATCGTTACTCGCAGGTATCGCAGTGGCCGCTGAGCGGGAGTTCCATGCGGCAGGTGGCGCAGAGAGTCGGGGCCGGGGGCTGGGGGCGAGTCTGGCGGTCACGGCGGGCGGCGACCTGTCGGGTGAGTGCTGGGCGGCCGCCGTCAGCGGGAAGGGAGGCGCCGAAGTGGCGGTGGCAGGCGAGGCGCTCCTCGGCGGCGTGCTGGTCAGGGTCGTCGGGGCGGTGGCCTCGGGTGGCCTCGGGTGGCCTCGACAGCGCCGGCGTATCCGTCGCCGACGGTGCCGCCCTGTTTCTGGACACACAGTGCGGACAGCAGCGGTTCCCCACGGGAAGCACAGTCCTCGGCGACGCGGCCAAGGACGCCGCCGATCCAGTGCATCTGCAGCATCGTGGTCCGGATACCGGAGGCGCGCTGAACCTCCTCGGCCAGTTCACCGTAGGTCGTCACGGCGTGGTAGCGGTGCGCGACCGAGATCAGCGCGTCCCGGGCAGCTTCCGCCCACACGGCAAGGGCCGCGTCGAAGTCGACCTTCGTTCCGTCGGCCTCGCGATATGTCCCGGTCGATGCACGTGGCGCTGTCGCCCCCTCGCCGCCGGCCGGCTCCGCGCCGGGCGAGACGCTGTCGTCATCGTCGCGAGATGGTCTTGACCCACGGCGTTCCCTGATCCGTGCCCGCAGTGCGGTAGCGGGCCGTCCACGGATGTTGAGGGGCGGGTCGAGCGCGGCGAGGACAGCGTCCTCCAGCCGCCCGAGTTCGTCGGCGTCGTCCACCGCAACGGCGATCACGCGCAGATGCTGACTGATCCAGAAGTCGAGCCCTTCGGTATCCTCGCCGCCCAGGCTAAGTTCATCGCTGAGAGCCGCGGCCAGTGTGCGTCGGAAGGTGGAGAACTCCGCGCGTCGTCCCAGGTGCATTCCGGCGATCCTGTCCCACAGCGTGTTAGTGGATCTCCGACCGCTCGGCCACCGCGTCGCCCCCGCCTGGCCCGCGTAGATCAGACCCGGTGCGAACGCGATCCCCAGACCGGAAGCCAGATCGCCCGCCCCCGCTTCGTCGACTCACCAGCTGTACAGCCCCGGCCGGTTGAATCCGTCCCGGCCCACGGCGAGGAACTCGCCAGGCGTACGGGCCCGCGACTGATCCGTGAGCGCGGCCGTAAGCGCGGCCACCTCGCGGACAGTCCGGTCGACGGATGGCGGATCAGCCCTCCGCGACCTCTGGCTGCTATACCAGGCAAGCTGCTCGCCGAGGCCAAGATGTTCGGTCGGGGTTGCCAACCGCGCGCCGAGCTTCCCCAGCGGAACGCGGAGCGGATCGACGTAGGCCGCGCCAGCGTGTACCTCGATCGTTTGCCCGGTCAGATCCCGGTGCAACGCGGCGAGCCGCGCGCAGACGAACTCGCCCCAGGCCTGTCGATAGGCATGCGGCTGATCAGCAAGGTACACGTCATAAGGACCGATCACGTCGTCCGGCGCGAGCAGGCCGAACTTCGCGCTCAGGATGTACCACGGCACCCCGCTGACCTGCGCGAAGGCACGTCGGCCTTCGAAGAGCGTGCCCGTAAACAACTCCGCCGCGCGAACCGGCCGCGCCGACTTCGACTTCACGCAGCCGATCAGGACTAGATCCGTTGGCACTGCCATGCGCCGATTATCCCGTCCATCACAAACCTTCGGGTCGGGAGGTGATGCGGCTGAGAAGGAAGGTCTCCCCCTTGCCCCGCCTGACGATCGTCCATGATCGTGAGGGGAAATCCTCGATGTCATGTTGACTGCCTGCACCTGCGGCAACGCTTCTGCTGAGGATCGCGACGATGCTTTCGGCGATGACACCAGCCCTGACCGTCTGTGTGCGTGAACCTTCTGCCCCGCCGCGATCCACACCTGCGTCCGAGACACCTGGACGCCACTACTGTCGCCCCTTGCCGATGCAGGGGTGCCGGCCGAGCTGCCTGCACCCCTGCCGCGGTCGGTCAGGCATCCGTCAGCTGAACGCGGAAGACCAAGGTGACGTCAACGTCGCCGAAGCTCTCGATGAAGACAGCCCGCGCCGGCATCGCGGCAAGCGCCGCCGCGAGGTCTTCTACGGCCGCGTCGGGCGTCACTGTCACTCCCATCTCGACGGCGGATGGCTGGACCACCCGTCGGACCGTGACGAGTGCCGATGCCTCGACTGGCTCCGCGGGCGGATCGACGGGAGGGATCGCCATGGTCGTAGGCCTCCTTGCGGGTTAGGGCTCAGGTTCCGTCTTGTCACTGGACGGAGTGCCATGCTCGCTCCATCGGTTGCAGCGCTACAACCTCCAGTATGCAGCGCACGGTTGCAGCGCTGCAACTAGCTAGTGTGGATCCGTGACGGAGGAGACCATGACGAGCAGCGACATCGCGTCCTTGCTCGACATCTCACAGACCGCCGTCAACAAGATGATCTCCAAGGCGGACGATTTCCCGTCACCCGTCGTCCAACGTCCAAATTTCCGGGCCTGGCGACGCCGGGACGTCGAAGAGTGGCTCCGCCGGCGTCGTCCCGGGGCGATCGACTAATTCCCCAATCCAGGCCGGACCCGGCTGACAGCTCCTTTACTGGGCCGACCATTTACTCCCTGCGCTCGTATTTTTGCCGACCCGGGGACCCACCTCCAGGAGGCCGAGGTGGCTCTCACAGGGAGCCATCCTCTACGGAAAAAGCAACCTTTTCTTGAATCAAAGATCTCATGGCATTGCCAGGGAAGGGACGCCGCCGTTGGCACCTATCGTCCACATATACGACCTCCGCAGAAGGCCGCGCCGCATCACGCACTCCGAGCCCTCTCACCTTTGCGGTAGCAAACGCGGGGCGATCACATGCCAAGGTGATCGGTGGATGACATTAAAAGAGACGACTGACCACGGATGTATCTGGGGATGCCATCCCCGATGCTCCATGCGATGACCGTCGTCACGATCATCCTCTGCATGGATCACTCCCCCACACGCCCGTCCCCGCTCGGACACAGCACCTCGCCCCGCGCCAGCGCATGGCCCGGCCAGCAGGTACGGCGGCCTGCGGGTTCCGTTGGGGTGACATGCGAAGATGAGGGGGCGGGTATTCAAGCGATGTGGTTGCCGCGATCCGGAGACAGGCAAGAAGTTCAACAGCGACTGCCCCAAACTCCCTCGGTCGGATCACGGCAGCTGGTGGTTCGTCCATGATGTTCCGCCTGGGCCCGACGGCCGGCGTCGGCGCACCACTGGCGGTCCGTTCAGCACGGAGACCGCCGCCGACGACGCCTTGACGGATTCACTGTCCGAAACACGCGACGGCAGGAGGCCCGAGGACGCCGAGCTCACGGTCGCACGCTACCTGGATGACTGGCTCGCCGGGAAGGCCAGTCTGGCTCGCTCAACTCGGCACTCATACGAGGAACATATCCGTCTCTACCTGAGACCCGGCCTCGGGCATCTACGCCTGGTCGATCTACGCGACCATCACGTCGAAAAGCTCTACGCCACCGTCGTGCTGATCGGCCGAGAATCACCGAGCAGCAAACCCTCGCCGCTCCTCGCCAGGCTCCTGGAGGTCCGCCGAGACGACCCCGCGCGCCGCCGGCCGTTGAGCCCCACCACACTGCGCCGGGTACACGCCACGCTCATGAGCGCACTCAACAGCGCGGTGAAACGGAGGAAGCTCCGCCACAACCCCGCCGAACACGTCGAGCTCCCCAAAGCGCGCAGGGTCCGCCCGCTCGTCTGGACCGCGCCGCGGGTGGCGGCGTGGCAGCGGACCGGAGCCCGTCCCTCGCCCGTCATGGTCTGGACTCCGCGCCAGGCGGGCGCCTTCCTGGACTTCGTCTCCGGGGACCGGCTCTACCCACTGTGGCATCTCATCGCCCACCGCGGACTGCGCCGCGGGGAAGCCGTCGCACTCGGCTGGACCGAGGTCGACTTCGAGGACGACAGCATCTACATCCTCGACAACCTCCCCGGATCCCGCGCCGACACCGACGACCCCGATCTCGACATCTACGAGGATCCGAAGAGCGAGGGCAGCCACCGGACCATCAGCCTGGACGACACCACCGGCGAGGTGCTGACCACCTGGCAAAGCCAGCAGGACGAAGAACGCGCCCTCTACAGAGGCGCCTGGAACGACACCGGCCGGGTCTTCACGCACCCCGACGGGAACGAGCTGACAGCGGACGGCGTGTCCCAACGCTTCGAACGGCTCATCACCCGCTTCGCCACCATCCGCCGCGAGCACACCGAACACGACTGGAGCATCGAGCAGCTCGCCGCCAGGCATCGGATGCCCGCAGACGCCATCGAGTCCGCCCTGGAATTCGGCCCGCTGCCCCCGATCCGCCTGCACGATCTCCGTCGCACCGCCGCGAGCCTCACCTACCGCGCCACGCGGGACCTGAAGATCGTCTCGGAGCTTCTCGGGCACGCGTCCGTCCACTTCACCGGCGACGTTTACACCTCGGTCTTCGCCGATGCCGACCGGGCCGCCGCGAAGGCCGCCGCCGAGATCGTCCCTCGCCGCCGACCCCCACGTACGGCGCCGCCGACCCCGCCCCCAGCGCGGAACAATCCTCAGGACGACCAATTCGGGATCGACGGACTCCGGGCGGACGACCCCGGACTTGATCTTTAGCCGGCCGCAGGCACACCCGTTCTTCGAGATTGCGTCCAGTGCCTCGGCGGCGCCCCTTGTCCCCGAGCCTCTTGATTCCGTATATCAGTCGCCCTGCCCTGACGAAGCCAGCAGGCGCTCCCATTCACGGAGCCGCGAGCCACCGCCCCAGAGCCTTCGCACCGCGGCATGCCGCCAGCGGCAGGCACCCCGCCGTCGGACACTCTCCGCTACCGGCAAGACAAGATCGAAAAGTGATCATCCGCAGTTCGGCACCACCACGGCACCACCAGGGCGAGTTACCGATCTTTGCCGAGGCCTGGGCGCTGCAAACGGCCAGGTCAGGAGGTGTGGGGCGGGTGGGGCTCGAACCCACGACCGACGGATTATGAGATCATCGGCGGCTCGTCCGCTGGTGTCCGTAGACGTCTGCCTGCCCTGGTCACCTGCTCATCCTTGTCCATCGAGTCCCGTAGCCATCTTCCGCCATCTGCGGGCTTGGCTGCCGCTCTGGCTGCCAACATGCCGTAGCAACCTTCAGATCCGTGGACCTCGGTGGCCCCCGCCCATAAACATCCCCTGCGTCCGCAGGTGCAGGTCACAGGCTCGGCGCTGTCAACCGAAGCCCACCGGCGTCGCGTCTGTTGCCGTACAACCACCGTATGGTCGCGCCTCCCGCAGGAGTCACAGATTGCGCACACGAGCCGAACGCTAGGAAGATGATCACTCAGGGCTAGAACGTCTAGCTTTCATGGCGGCGAATCGCGCCTTCAAGACGTACAGATAGTCCAGAAGCGCTTCACTGTAGGCCAGTGCGTCTTCCGCGTCTTGGCGAGAGACATCCTCGTCGTTGTAGTGCGAGGCCGCATTCCTGACCCCGCGCAGAGTTTCCGCCCACTCCCAGAGAGGCCCATCAATAAAACCTTGCTCTTTCATCTCGCGAAGATTTTCATGTAGGTTCTTCTTCGTGACACCGTGAAGTTTGCACGCCCCCTCCAGAACCCTGCCAGACATTGCCACAGTAGCGACATATGCCTTCGCCCTGAAACACCTTCGCGCTTCCTCGTGAGCTTCACGAAGAACATTAGGTATCTCGCTACTCAAATCCCGATCCTGCGGTGGATATGCCCGCCACGGGTCGTCGTCGTCGAATGTCTGCGAAGAGAACTCGAGCTGCAGCACGAGCAATGGATGCCCAATAGGGCAGGCGAGGAGTGTCCAGCGCTCGGGAGGTCCCTCATCCGGCTTGTAGTAGTACGTGTGCCCTTTCGGAGTACCTAGAACGACCCGATCGCATTCCGCACAATGTACAGCCATCGCGAGCGGCATCTCATCTTGCGTCACAAGCTACAGCTTAGCAGATTTGGCGAGATGTCCAGCGCCGTCCATGGTCCGCGAAATTTCCAAGATCAAGGTGTCTAGTACTACAGTCCCAGTGGCTGCCGTGTGGTCCTGATTCGCGCCTGCGGCGCGGCGGGTGGTGTGGGGCGGCCGCCGCGTGATTCTCCATGGTTTGTGAATACACATGAGGATGCGGCGGCGGCC
>NZ_JCBATA010000103.1:0-16333 GCF_059816245.1 Frankia sp. RB5 | reverse complement strand
TCACCTGCGGGCACACCGCCAACGCTGATGTGAACGCGGCGGTGAACATCGCGGCCGGACGGGCCGTGACCGCGCGGGGAGGTGCGGCGCTGGCCGCGCCCGTGAACCGTGAACCTCAACACTGCGCACCTCCCCTGGTAGGTGTGTAGGAGTTGGAATCCCCCGCGTTCACGCGGCGGAGGACGTCAAGGTGTCTCCCGTGCCGACGTCGCCTGCGCGACGGCTGGTTCTGGTTCCGCTGCGGCCGCGACGAGCGGTGGGTCGCCGTCGGGCCTGGAGCCGTCGGGTCCGGTGTCGGAGCTCCCCGCCGGGGCCGACTGCTCGGCGCCCGCGCCGAGGTAGGCGGTGCGGACCCGCTCGCTCGCGCGGACGGCGCCCGGGTCGCCCTCGAACAACAGCTCCCCGAAGTCCAGCACGTAGATGTACCGGCAGATCCGCATGACCAGCGCCATGTCGTGTTCGACGAGCAGGATGCCGATACCCCGGTCCGCCACGACCCGCTCGAGCACCTCGGCGAAGGCCTCGGTCTCGGTCCGGTCGAGCCCGGAGGACGGCTCGTCCAGCAGCAGCATGGTGAACGGGCCGGCCAGACAGCGCGCCAGCTCGACCAGACGGCGCTGACCGGTCGACAGGCCACCGACCTGGCGGTCGGCGATGTCGGTGATGCCGCACAGCTCCAGCGCCGCCGCGGTCGCCGTCGCGGTGTCGCGCGCCTCGGTGGGGCGGGCGAGGAGCTGGCTCAGCACGCCCGCGCCCGCCAGGCCGCACTCCCGGCCGAGCGCGACGTTCTCGGCGACGGTGAGCGACTCGGCCAGCTCCATGATCTGGAAGGTGCGGCCGATTCCGGCCCGGCCGCGGGTGGCCTGACTGGCGTGGGAGATGTCCCGCTCGCCGAACAGGACCCGGCCGGAGGTCGGGCGGTTGAGCCCGGTGCAGGCGTTGAACGTCGTCGTCTTGCCGGCGCCGTTCGGTCCGATGAGACCGGTGATCTGACCGGGTGGCGCCAGCAGGGTCAGGTCGCGAACGGCGACCAGCCCGCCGAAACGGACCGTGAGATCCTCCACCCGCAGCCCGCGGTCCCCGGCGGAGCGGCCCGCTCCGGTGGCCGTCTCGGTGGCCTCGGCCTCGGGCTCGGACGCGGTGGCCTCGGGCTCGGACGCCTCGGCCTCGGGCTCGGACGCCGTGATGTCGGAACCAGCGGTCTCGGCGGCCCCGGCGTCGGTCGCCCTGCTCTCGGCCCGCGGTTCGGTGGCGGGCACCGGCGCCACGGGGACGGTCACGGCGCTGCCCGCGCCCGCGGCGGCGGGGACGAGACGGCCGCGTGGCTGGCCCAGCCGCTCCAGCGCGGCGCGCAGCCGCGGCGGCATGCCGGGGGTGCCACCCTGCATGGCGACGGCCACCGCGGAGATGCCGAAGATCGCGTTGAGGACGTAGGGGGTGTTCGAACCGGGGATGTACGCGGGGATGATCGCCACCAGGCCCGCGAACAGCGCGTACCACGGCTCGCCGAACGGCGCGAGCGCGAGGATGGCGAGCAGCACGACCGAGTTGAACGACGAGAAGTGCACGTCGGTCGTGGAGGCCGAGCCCACGGTGGTGCCGTAGAGGATGCCGGACAGCCCCGCGACGAAGGCGGAGATACAGAAGACGATCATCCTCGTGACCTTGGTGCTCTGCCCGAGGGTGGACACGGCGACCGGCGACTCGGACATGCCGCGCAGCACCCGGCCGAGTCGTGCCTGGTGCACGGCGACCATGAGCAGCGAGACGACGACGACGAACCCCAGCACGAGGTAGTAGTAGGCGTTGTCCCCGCTCGCGAAGGACGGCCGGGGCATGGTTCGCCCGCTGCCGGTCGGCGTGAACATGAAGCCCTGCGCGTAGAAGAGCCGCTCGATCATGATGCCGAACGCCAGCGTCGCGAGCGCCAGGAACAGTCCGGACAGGCGGATCGCCGGCAGCGCGAGCAACGCCCCGACCGGCACCACCACCAGGGCGGCGAGCAGGGCGGCGAGCAGCCAGGGCAGATGGTGGTCGACCGCGAACTGGGAGAACACGACGGCGCCGATGGCCGCGAACGCCGAATGGCACAGGGAGACCTGGCCGGAGGTGCGGACCAGCAGGCCGAGCGAGAGCAGCATGACGACCTGGGTCAGGCCGACGGTGTAGAAGGTGAGGTCGCTGCCGGCGAAGGTCGGCACCAGCAGCAGCGGCACCAGGACCAGCGCGCCGGTGCCGGCGCGTACCCGTGCGGGGGCGTGCCACTGCAGCCGCGGTCTGACCTCGTGGCGCGTCGGCGGCAGCAGTCGACGGCGGGGAAGCACCAGCAGGATCACGAACAGCGCGACGAACGGCAGGCTCGGCGGCAGCCCTCCCAGCCAGGTGACGTCCACGACGTAGTTCTTGGTGATGTCGGAGCCGACGCCGATGACGATGCCACCGAGGAAGGTCAGCGGGATGTTCGAGAAGCCGCCGAACGCCGCCGCGCCGAGGGCCTCGACGACGAGGAAGGTCAGGAAGATCGGTTCGAGCCCGACGAGTGGGAGGACGAGCACCCCGGACAGGGCGGCGAGGGTGGAGCCGGTGATCCAGGCCGCGCGTCGGACCCGGGCCGGGTTCGTGCCGAGCAGGTCGAGCAGCGCCGGGTCGTCGACGACGGCGCGCATCGCGAGACCGATGCGGGTGAACCGGAACAGCGCGTACAGTGCCGCCACCAGGACGACCGCGATCGCGGCGACGAAGACGTACTTGTACCGCACGTGGGTGCCGCCGAGCTCGAACCCGTGGCTGCCGCCGGGCAGGAAGTTCGGGACGTTGATCGAGTCGGGGCCGTACTTGATCGTGCCCAGGCCCTGCACGAGCAGGATGAGCCCGATCGTTCCGACGATCTTCATGGCGTTGCGCTGGGGCGCGAGCCGGCGGGACACGAGTTCCATGCCCAGGCCCATCAGAGGTCCGGCCACGAGAACGGCGATGACCGCCGAGATCTCCCAGCCGACCTTCTGGTCGACGTGCAGCCAGTAGAACAGGTAGGCGGCGGCGGTCGCCAGGGCGCCGTGACCGAAGTTGAAGATGCCGGAGGTCTTGTAGGTCAGAACGAGACCGGTGCCGGTAAGGCCGTACACGGCTCCGATCGCGATTCCGCTGACGACGAACGGCAGAAGGTCGTTCATGCGGGGTGCCTCATCTGTCGACGGTGCGTGTGCTGGGCGGTCCCAGGGACGGCGAGGGCCGGCGCCCCACCGGGTCGACGCTGGCCCGGTGGGGCGCCGACGGTCCTAGGCCTGGAGCTTCAGGCAGGTCGACTGGAGGTCACCGCTGGTGACGCTGTTGCCGGACTTGGTACCGGCCAGCGGCGTCGTGGTGAACTTCCCGTTCTCGTACTTGTACAGCCACAGGCAGTCGATCCCGGCCGGGATCTTGCCCTTGGTGAACGTCACCGGCTGGGCCAGCAGGCCACCGAGATCGAAGTTCTTCAGGCCGTACAGGCCGGTGAACACGTCCGCGCGGGCCGGCTTGTCGCCGACGTGGGCGAGGGCGGCGCGGATCGTCTGCAGGGCGGCCCAGGTGCTCGTCGAGGCCGCGGTCTGGGGGTCGGCGCCCTTGCTGTAGGTCTCGACCGCCTGGCGGTAGTCGGTCACCGGCTTCGCCGTGGACCACCAGGGGAAGCCCTGGACGCCGCCGGACAGCCGCACGCCGTCGACGTCGAGCAGTGCCTTGGTGACCGCGCCGCCGGAGGCGCCGTACAGGCCCTTGTATCCCTGCGAGTCGCAGTCGTCGATCAGCCGGGCGGCCGCCGCCGGCGGGAACGAGAGCTGCAGGAAGTCCGTCTTTGTGTTGATCATCTTCAGGCACTCGGCCGTGTAGCTCGGCGCCGAGACGGCCACGTCGTAGGAGCCGACGACCTTGACGTCGAACAGCTTGCTCGCGGGGCCGTAGAAGACCGAGGCCTGCTTGCAGGCGGCGGTCTCCACGCAGGAGGCCACGGCCCAGTTCTTCGCCCCGTTCGCCTTGGCGGAGGCGAACTGCGCCAAAATGTTCGGGACGGCCGGGGCGGTCAGCGGGAAGACGTTCTCCTGCGCGCCCCAGATGGTCGGCTGGTAGCCGTACGCTCCGACGACGGCGATGTCCTTGCCCTTGAGCGTCGTGGCGATGGCGGGCTCGGTGTTCGACGACGCCGAGGTGATCGACAGGATGCTCGGGTCGTCCAGGAACGCCTTCGCCGCCGCCGTCCCGGTGGCGATGTCGCCCTTGGTGTCCTTCACGACGATCGTCACCGGGTGGCCGTTGATGCCGCCGTTGACGTTGACCCAGTCCGCCCAGGCGTTGGCGACGCCCACGGCTGGCACGTCGGCGGAGCTGGTGGCGCCGGTGGTGGCGGCGAGCAGCCCCAGTCTGATCTCGGACTTCGTCAGCGCCGCCTTGGCCTGTGTCGCCTTCCCGGTGGCGTCGTCGTTGCCCTTGCCGTCGGAGCCACAGGCCGCGACGGCGACGGCTAAGGCCGCCGCCGCAGCCACCATGGCGGTGCCGCGCATCGTCCGCGTCTTGAACACTTGTTGGCCCCCATACCTCTCTGTCTGGTTTCCGGCGCCGGTCGCGCCAACGCGCGAAGGACCTGCTGACCCTCACTCGTTCGCAGGACTGTAACGGGGCTCACAGGCGTAAGTAAAGAAATCATTTAAATAATTCAGTGCACTCTTGTCCTCGGAATCGCGTTGCGTGGTTTGTGCGGGCACGAATGGTGACTCATCTGTGCCCAGAAACGCAGCCAGCCGGGTTCCCGGACGGCGAAGCGCCCGGGAACCCGGCTGTGGAACGCGGAGGTGCGGAGGTGCGGAGGTGCGAAGGTGCGGAGAGCGAGGGGCGGGCGCTCAGATGCCCACGCGGGCGAGCAGCCGCTCGTGGTAGGCGTTCGGTCCGCCGAACAGGAGCTGGGAGGACTTCGCCCGGCGGAAGTACAGGTGGGCGGGGTGCTCCCAGGTGAAGCCGATGCCGCCGTGGACCTGGATGTTCTCCGCCGCGACGCTCATGTAGGCCTCGGAGGCGACGATGTGCGCGACGGCGGACGCCACACCGGGGTCGCCCTCGGGGTCGGCCCCGTCGAGGACGGCCGCGGCCTCGCGGGCGGCCGCGTCGGCGAGCTGGACCCGGGCGAGCATGTCGGCGAGCTTGTGCTTGACGGCCTGGAAGCTGCCGATCTGCCGGCCGAACTGGACGCGGTCCTTGGCGTAGGCGGTCGCCGTCTCCAGGCAGGCCCGGGCGCCGCCGACCTGCTCGGCGGCCAGCGCCGCGGTGGCGACGTCGAGGACCTGGGCCAGCACGGGGCCCGCGGCGCCGGGCTGGCCGATGACGGTGGCGGGCGTCTGGGCGAGGGTGAGGCTCGCGAACCGCCGGGTCGGGTCCAGGGTGCGCAGCGCCGTGCGGGTCAGACCGGACGCGTCCCCGGGCACGCTGACCAGGGTGGGCCCCTCCGGGGCGGCGACGACGAGCAGGATCTCGTCGGCGGTGGCGCCGTCGAGGACGATCCCGGCCGTGCCGTCGAGGACGAGCCCGCCGCCGTCGGCGGGCGACGCGGCCACGGCGAGCGCGCCCTCGCCGGTGTGCCAGGCGCCGTCCGGGCCGGGCGCGGCGAGGGTGGCGAGGGCGGTGCCGGCGGCGATGCCGGGCAGCAGCCGGCCGGCGGCCTCGTCGTCGCCGGCGGCGACCAGCGCGGTGGCGGCGAGCACGACGGAGGAGAAGAACGGCGCGGGCAGCAGGGCCCGGCCCATCTCCTCCAGCACGACGGACAACGCGACGAAGCCGGCGTCGTCGCCGCCGTGTGCCTCGGGCAGGACCAGCGACTGCAGGCCGAGCTGCTCGGCCATCTGGCTCCAGACCTTCTCGTCGTAGCCGCGCTCGCCGATCATCACCTCGCGCACCGCGGCCTCGTCGGAGCGGGCGGCGAGGAAGTCGCGGACCGCCTCGCGCAGCGCGAGGAGCTCCTCGGAGTCGGCGTCGGCGACCGTGGTCTCGTCGCCGGCGCTCATGCCGAGCTCCGGGCGGAACGGCGCAGCTCGCGGAACGGGCTCTTGGTGTCGATGCCGGGCTCCTTGGGCAGGCCGAGGACCCGCTCGGCCAGGATGTTCTTCATGATCTCCTCGGTTCCGCCGAGAATCCGCAGGGCGGGGGTGGACAGCAGCAGCTCGGTCCAGGAGAAGGTTCCCCACTCCCCGGTGTCCGCGATCAGCTTCGGCCCGACGACGTCAGCGGCGAAGTGCGCCGCGCGGGTCAGGTTCTGCGCGTAGAGGAGCTTGGAGACCGACGCCTCCGGGCCGGGCTGCACGCCGGCGCGCAGCTTGCGCAGCGCCTGGCGGTTCATGTATTCGGCTGCGGCCTGGCCTGCGTAGAGGGAGGCGAGCTCGCGACGGGTGGCCGGGTCGTCGAGGCGGCCGTTGGCGCGCAGCAGCTCGCGCAGGAACGGCAGCGACACCGCGCGGCCGGCGGGGCCCCCGGTCTCGCCGCCGACGGTGGCCCGTTCGTTCATCAGGGTGGTCAGCGCGACCCGCCAGCCGTCGTTGACCTCGCCGAGGCGGTGGTCGTCGGGGACGTGGACGTCGGTGAGGAACACCTCGTTGAAGTCCGCGCCGCCGCTCATCTGGCGCAGCGGGCGGATGTCGACGCCGGGCAGCGACAGGTCGACCAGGAACGCGGTGATGCCCCTGTGCTTGGGTCGGTCCGGGTCGGTGCGGCACAGCGCGAGGCCGAGCTGGGCGTGGTGCGCGACGGACGTCCACACCTTCTGCCCGTTCAGCACCCACTCGTCGCCCTCGCGCACGGCCTTGGTCTCGACGCTGGCGAGGTCGGAGCCGGCGGCGGGCTCGGAGAACAGCTGGCAGGCGATGACGTCGCCGCCGTACATCGCCGGCAGGTATCGCTGCTTGATCTTCTCCTGGCCGTGAGCGAGGATCGTCGGCCCGATCATCCCCAGGCCGACGACGGCCAGCACGCCGGTGTCCGGCACGTCGTACTCGGCTTCGAGGGAGTCGTAGACCAGCTCGTGCACCGTGGTCAGGCCGCGGCCACCGAAGTCGGTCGGGCCGGTCAGCCAGCCGAAGCCGTTCTCGTAGCGGGTGCGCTGCCAGGCCTTCGCGACGGCGACCGCCTTCGCTTCGACCTCCGGTGCCTCGGTGCTGAAGTACGTGATCCGGTCCTCGCCGACGCCCCACTGGACGTCCCCGGCGCCGCCGGTCCGGCGGGTCGCGTGCGCGTCCAGGAACCCGCGTACCTCGGTGATGAAATCGTCCAACTCGATCGGCATCAGCCAACCTCCTCCAGGTCCCGGCCCCACCGACTGCGGCGCGGGAGTGCGGCGCCGGGTCGGCGCCGGGTCGGGCGCCGGGGTGTGGCGCGGGGATGTGTGGTCGGTGGTCGAGGGCGGCCGGTGGTGGTGTGCTAGCCGCCCATGCTCAGGCCGCCGTCGACGGTGACCACCGAGCCGGTGGTGAAGCCGGCCCGCTCGTCGAGCAGGAAGCGCACGGCGTGGGCGAGCTCGGCGGGGTCGCCGCGGCGGCCGACCGGGATCCGGGCCTTGATGGCCTCCTGGATCCGCGGGTCCATCGACGCGGTCATGTCGGTCTCGAAGACGCCGGGTACGACCAGATTGACGGTGATGCCCTTGCGGGCGACCGCGAGCGCGAGCGAGCGGGTCATCCCGATCAGGCCCGCCTTGGCCGCGCCGTAACCGACCTGGACGGGGCTGCCCATCAGCGCGGTGATCGAGCCGATGTTCACGATCCGGCCGTAGCCCGCCTTCTCCATCGGCGCGATCGCCGCCTGGGCCAGGTGGAACGGGCCGGACAGGTTGACCCGCACGGCGAGGTCCCACTCGTCGGCGCTCATCTCGCGGGCCTTGCGCTCGACGAGCAGGCCGGCGTTGTTGACCAGATGGTCGAGCCGGCCGTGCTCGGCGACCACCTCGTCGACGAGCGCCCGGGCGAAGCCGCGGTCGCCGACGTCCCCGGCGTGCACGCTCACGGAACCACCGGCCTCGACGACCCGGTCACGCAGCGCCGCCGCGGCCTCGTGATTACCGGCGTAGGCGGCGGCGACATGGACGCCCTGCGCGGCCAGGAGTTCGGAGATGGCGGCACCGATCCCTCTCGTGCCCCCCGTGACGATCGCGACTCGACCCTTCACGACGACTCCTCACCCGTGGTCCGGTGTTCCGGTAAGAGCTGCGCGGACACTCGCTCAGGGCCGCATGTACGTGCCGCTGGCGACGTTGATCGACTCGCCGGTGATGCAGCGGGCGCGGTCGCCGGCCAGGAACGCGATCGTCTCGGCGATGTCGCCGGCGGTCGGCGTCCAGGGCAGCACGCCCTTGGAGTCCGGCATCTCGAGGATCTCCGGGTGCTGGTCGATGAACCGGGTGCCGCGCACGACGCCCATCGCCACGGTGACCGCCCGGATCCCGTACGGGCCGCCCTCGTGCGCGATCGCCCGGGTCAGCACGTTCAGGCCGCCCTTGGTGATCGCGTACGGCGCCTCGATGCCGCCACCGCCGACGTCGGGTGCGTAGGTGGAGACGTTGACGACGACGCCGCGGCGGTGGTCGCGCATCGTCGGCATCAGCCGCCGGCACAGGTACCAGGGACCGGACAGGTTGACGTCGACGGTCTGGTCCCACACGGCCGGGTCGTAGTCGAAGATCGGCGCGACCACGTTGAAGGCCGCGTTGTTGACCAGCACGTCGACGGTGCCGTGCGCGGCGAGCACCTGCTCGAGGGCCGCGTCGATCGACTCGCGGCTGGCGACGTCCAGCGGGATCCCGACGACGGTGGCGTGCCGGTGCAGGTCGGTGAGTTCCGCCGCGACCGCGTGGGTTCGCTTCTCGTTCCGGTCGGTGACGATTACCGTGGCGCCGCCCGCGGCGAACCGGGCGGCGGTCGCCTCCCCGATGCCCTTGCCCGCGGCCGCCGTGACCAGCACGACCCGGCCGGCGAACTCCTTCGGTTCCGAGACGGGAGGCAGCGCAGGCTCGTTCACCCGAAGATCTCCTCGTGTCGTGGGGACCGTCGCGCGCGACGAGAACATCCGCGGACAGCTATCAGATAAATTATCACAACGATTATACTGTCTGTCAGCCCAGCAGGTCGAGCAGGTCAAGGGCGCCCGGGCCGCCGCGGAAGTGCTGCCCCCGCGCCTCGAGGTGCTCGCGCCACAGCCGCTGCGCGCCGGTCGCGTCCCGCTCCTCGAGGAGGGGGAGCAGCCGGGCGTGCGCCCGCTGGCCGCGCCGCGCCGCCAGCCGCAGCGCCGCCGGGTCCTCCGGCCGCCCCGCCAGATACGACTCGTCCGCCAGGTCGATGATGGACCGCAGCATCCCCGCCAGCAACGAGATGGTCTGGTTGCCCGTGCGGGCGACCAGTTCGCGGTGGAAGTGGGCCTGGGCCGCGAGCTGCGCCGGCGGATCGTCGTGCGCGCCGGTCGAGGCCTCGTGTAACTGCCGCAGGACGGCCAGGTCCACCTCGGTGCACGCGGCGGCGAGCATCGCCACACAGGACGGCTCGATCATGGCGCTCGCCGCGTGGACGTCGCCGACCGTCGTGCCGAGGTACTCCAGGATCAGCCCGGTGTAGCGGGCCGCGATGTCGGCGTCGGGGGCGTGCACCCGTGCCCCGCCGTGGGAACCGCGGCGGATGCTGATCAGCGACTCCGTCTCCAGGACCCGGAACGCCTCGCGCAGCGTCGGCCGGGACACGCCGAACCGGGCCAGCAGCACGCCCTCGGGCGGCAGCGACTCGCCCTCGCGCAGCTCGCCTTTGACGATCTGCCGGCGCAGCCGGGCGGCGATCAGGTCGGCCGTCTTGGGTACCCGCACGGGCTGGCTGACGAAACCCGTCCCGTCGCCGTCGGCGGCTGCGTCGCCGTCAGCGCCGTCGGGTGACCTCATGCCGTCTGGCGACCCCACGCGCAACCTCCCGCCCGCCGCGGTACCAGCGCGGTGACGTCGTCTGGACCCTGGGAACTAAATCCTGATACGGAATGGGTCGCCGCGCTCGCGAACGCGCCGTCAGCCCCCGTCGATGTCAGCCCGCGTCGATGTCAGCCCCCGTCGATGAAGCCGCCGGGGCGCGCCCCGGTGAGGGTGCCGGCCTCCTGGACGACCTCGCCCGCCACCACCGTGTAGCGATAGCCGCCCTCGGGACGGCGCAGCCGGGCGCCGCCGGCGGGCAGGTCGTCGACGAAGACGTCGGAGTCCCACCGCAGCTCGTCGAGCGCGAACACGGTCAGGTCGCCGTGGGCGCCCGCGGCCACCCGGCCGCGCCCGGTCAGCCCGAACGCGTCGGCCTGCCGGCCGGTCAGCGCGTGCACGGCGGCGGGCAGCGTCAGGTCGTCGCGGTCGCGGACGTGCCGGGTGAGCAGCAGCGTGCTGTCGCCGGTCGCGCACATCATCTGCAGGTGCGCGCCGGCGTCGCTGTTGCCGAGCAGGGCCGCCGGATGGGTCAGGGTCTCGGCCACCCCGTCGGGGTCGGAGTTCGCCACGCCGATCCCGACCAGGCCCACCTCGATGTCGTTGTCGAGCAGAAAGTCGGCCAGCACGTCCGAGGGGTGCCCGCCACGCTCGGCGACCAGGTCGGCCAGGGTCGCCCCGACCCAGCGCGCCAGCTCCGGCCGGCCGACCTCGACGAAGCGCATCCGCTCAGGGAACCGGTGCGGGATCATGGTGCGGGGCACCCGGTCCCACTCCTCGCGGGCAGTGTCGCGCCAGGCCGGGTCCGCGAGCAACGCGCGCTTCTCGGCGGGCGACGCCTGCACCGCCCGGTGCCAGCCCTCGACGAGCGCGTACCAGGACATGCCGCCCTGCCAGTTCACCCGGATGTCCAGGGTGCGCGGGGAGATCTGCGGCAGTGTGCGGATGCCCTGCTTCTGCAGGTCGAGGGCGAAGTCGAGGTTGCGGGTGGCGGAGTGCGGGTGGTCCGAGTCGTGGAAGATGCCGATCCAGGTGTGGGTGAGGTCGCGCGGGGAGCACAGCCGGCCCATCCGCTCGACGTCCGCGCGCATCGCCCACCCGCCGGTCTGGGCCGGGATGAACTGCACCGTGCGCCGGTGCGCGGCGAGCACGTCGAACAGCGCCTCGTACTCGGCGTCGTCGGCGAGCCGGCTCGGCACCGGCCGCTTGTCCCGGTCCTCGTCGAAGCCCATCGACGACGACAGGCCCAGCGCCCCCGCGGCCAGGCTCGCGTCCAGCACTCGCGCCATCTCCGCCCGCTCCGCCGGCGTCGCCGCCCGCTCCCACGCCTGCGCACCCATCACGAACAGGCGCAGCGGGGTGTGCCCGACGAAACCGGCGGTGTTCACGCCGTAGCCGCGGCCCGCGGCGCTGCGCCGGTACTCCGGCCACGACTCCCACGACCAGGGGATCGACGCGTCGAAGGCGGCCTCGGGCAGGTCCTCGATGTAGCAGAACAGGCTGGTGACCTCGGCGCGGTCTTTCGCCCGGACCGGGGCGAGAGACAGCGAGCAGTTGCCCATCAGCACCGTCGTGACCCCGTGCTGAGGCAGCGGGTCACACGACGGGTCCCACCACAGCGCAGGATCGACATGGGTGTGGTTGTCGATGAAGCCCGGGGTGACGACGGCGCCGCCGGCATCGAGCACCCGCTCGTCCCCGCCGGCCGGGGCGAGGCCGGGCCCGACCTCGACGATGACCCCGTCCCGGGCCCGGACGTCGGCCCGCCTGCCCTCGGCGCCCGTGCCGTCCACGACCGTTCCGCCACGGATGAGAACGCTGCCCATTCGTCCCTCCCTGCCTGTGGCCGCGGCGCCCACAGTGCCGACGCTCTCGCTTATTCATATCAATGAATCAATTTTTTTCCGGCGGTGTGGCGGAGTCAATCCGGGGCAAGTGCGTGTCCTGACCTGCTACCGTGCCGTTGGTCCGGTCTGGTGGCGCGCCCTGCGCTCGTCGCAGGCTCCCCGACGGGCACCCCGGTGCCTGCCCTGCCGTGTCCGCCCCCGTTCCCGGGGGCGCCGGCACCCCGCCCGCGGACCCGCTCCACGACCAGACCACGCCCAGACCATGCCCGGCAGCCCGGCGAGGACCGCGGGAACCGGCGACGACCGAGTGACCAGCCAGGTGGAGGGAGTCAGGGATGGGACGAGTCACGGCGGTGACGGGTTCCGGCCGCGGCATCGGGCACGCGATCGCGGCGGGTCTCGCCGCGGCGGGCCACGATGTGGCGGTACTGGACATCGACGGCGACGCGGCGGCCAAGGTCGCGAGCGGGCTGGTCGAGCAGCACGGAGTGCGCGCGGTCGGCCTGGCCGTCGACATCACCGACCCCGCCGGCGTCGCCCGGGCGGTCGAGGAGGTCACCGCCGCGCTCGGCCCGATCGAGGTGCTGGTGAACAACGCCGGCGTCGACGTGATCAAGCCGTTCGTCGACTCCACCGAGGAGGAGTGGGCCCGCATCGTCGGGGTGAACCTGCTCGGCACGATCCGGGTGACCCGCGCCGTGCTCGACTCGATGATCGAGCGCAGGTGGGGCCGCATCATCAACATCGCCTCCGACGCGGGCCGGGTCGGCTCGTCCGGCGAGGTCGTCTACAGCGGCACCAAGGGCGGCGTGATCGCGTTCAGCAAGGCGCTCGCCCGTGAGGTCGCGCGGCACGGCCTGACGGTCAACAACGTCTGCCCCGGCCCCACCGACACCGCCCTGCTCGACCAGCTCGCCGCGCTCAGCCAGAAGCTCTACGACAGCATGGCCAAGGCGGTCCCGATGCGCCGGATCGGCACCCCGGACGACATCGCCCCGGCGATCGTCTACCTCGCCTCCGACGGCGCCGGCTACGTCACCGGGCAGACGCTGTCCGTCAGCGGCGGCCTGACGATGGCCTGAGCCGCCCATGGCGACCGATGGCCCCATCCGCCCCGTGGCGACCGATGGCCCCATCCGCCCCATGACGACCGAGGGGCGCGGCGGCGGCCTGCGCGTCGGGCTGCGCGTGCCACGGGCGCTGTTCAGCGCCGGGCAGCTGGCGCCGGCGGTCGAGGCCGCAGAGTCGGCCGGGGTGGACGCCCTGTGCGTCGGTGACCACATCACGTTCCACGGCGGTCAGGGCGGCGACGGGCTGATCCAGGCCGCCGCCCTGGCCGGGCTCGCCCGCCGGGCCGAGGTGTCGGTCGCCGTCTACCAGCTGGCGCTGCGCCATCCGGTGGCCGTCGCCCGCCAGCTCGTCGACGTCGCCGCGCTCGCCGCCGGCGGGCTCGTCCTCGGCGTCGGCGCCGGCGGCGAGGACCGCGGCGAGGTCCGCGCGGTCGGTGTGGACCCCGCGACCCGCGGGCGGCGGCTCGACGAGTCCCTCGCCGTGCTGCGCGCGCTGCTGACCGGCGAGCAGGTGGACCACGCCGGGGAGTTCTTCACCCTCGACGGTGTGGCCGTGCGCCCCGCGCCGGCGCGGCCGGTGCCGCTGCTCGTCGGCGGCCGCTCGGAGGCGGCCCTGCGCCGGGCCGGCCTGCTCGCCGACGGCTGGCTCGGCGTCTGGATCTCCGCCCGCCGCTTCACGGAGATGGTCGAGCGGGTCGAGGGCGTCGCGGCGGACGCCGGGCGCGCCGCCCCGCGCTGGCGGCACGGTCTGCAGGTGTGGTGCGGCTTCGGCGCCGACCGGGAGCGCGCCCAGGCGGCGCTGGCCGCCGAGATGGAGGGCCTGTACGCGCTGCCGTTCGAGCGCTTCGCCCGCTGGTGCCCGGCCGGGCGCCCCGAGGACGTCGCCGAGTTCCTCGCCCCCTACGCCGCCGCCGGCGCCTCCGACGTCAACCTCATCGCCGTCGCCGACGACCCGATGGCCGCCGTCACCGCCGCCGCCGAGGTCCGCACTCTGCTGGCCTGAGCCGGCCACGCCTGACGTGACCCCGGCCGCCTGGCCCGTGAACGGGGGGCCGGCGGCCGGGTCGGACGGTGCTCAGGTACGGGCGGCGGGGCGAGGTTCGCGGGGGAGGCCGAGGATGGTCTCGGAGATGATGTTCCGCTGGATCTGCGACGTGCCGGCATAGATGGTGCCGGAGCGCGACGCCATCCACACGCCGGCCCAGGACGCTGTCGAGCTGGACGGGACGCCCGGGTCGTCCGCCCGGTAGGCGCGCAGCGGCAGCCGTCCGGTCAGCACCTGGCCGCGCAGACCCAGGACGTCCTCGGCGAGCTCGGTGACCACCTGGTGGTACTCGCTCCAGTACAGCTTCGAGACCGACGCCACCGCACCGAGCTCCGAGCCCTTCGTCAGGCCGGTGAGGATGCGGTAGCCGAGCTGGCGCATCACCTCGACGCGCACGACGGCGTCGGCGAGGCGCTGGCGGATCGACGGGTCGTCGGCCCGGCCGGACTCCTGGGCCAGGGCGATGAGCCGGTCGAGCTCGGCGCGGAACAGGATCGGGTTGGTGGCGGCCTCCTCGCCGCGCTCGTGGCCGAGCAGCGCGGTCGCGACCTTCCAGCCCTCACCGGGCTTGCCGATGACGTTCTCCTTCGCCGTGCGGGCGTCGGTGAAGAAGACCTCGCAGAACTCGCTCTCGCCGGTCATCTGCCTGATCCGGCGGATCTCGACGCCGGGCTGGTCGATCGGCACGAGCAGGAAGCTGATGCCCCGGTTGCGGACCGAGTCGGGGTCGGTCCGGGTGAGCACGAAGATCCAGTCCGCGCTGAAGGCGTGCGACGTCCAGATCTTCTGGCCGTTGATGACCCACTCGTCGCCGTCGAGATGGCCGTGGGTGCGCAGCGAGGCGAGGTCGGAACCGGAGCCGGGCTCGGAGTAGCCCTGGCACCAGTGCTCCTCACCGGAGAGGATCTTCGGCAGGAAGCGCGCCTTCTGCTCCGGGGTGCCGAAGCGCAGCAGCGTCGACCCGAGCATCTTCAGCGCGTAGGTGTCGTACGGCGCGCCGTAGGGGACGCCGGCCCGGGCGAGCTCCTCGACGAGGGCCACCTGGTGCAGCCGGGACAGCCCGCGCCCGCCGTACTCCTGTGGCCAGGTGACGCCGAGCAGCCGGCGCCGGTGGAGGGTCGCCCGCCAGGTCTCGACGAACGCCTCGGCCTCGGCCTGGTCCTGCAGGGCGCCGAGGCCGGCGAAGTCGGCCGGGAGCTCCTCGGCCAGGACGGCGCGGACCTCCGCGCGGAACTCCTCGACGTCCGGGGGATAGCTCAGGTCCATGGGCAAGAAAGATACAGATCATTTTGATGATGTTCGTCGAGAATCTCCTCTTCGGCCGGCGCTGACCAGGTCACAGGCGGTACCGACGCCAGATGGCAGCCTCTGCCACCGGTTGACAGTGTCTGCCATCTGTACAGATGATTCGTCTATGAAGGTGGATGGGAAGGTTGTGGTGGTGACCGGCGGCGGCCGCGGGATCGGCCGGGCGCTGGCCGAGCGGTTCGCCGCCGAAGGAGCCGCCCGGGTGGTCGTCGCGGACCTGGACCTGGAGCCGGCCGAGCGGGTCGCCGCGGCGATCGGCGGCGTGGGGCGCCGCTGCGACGTCGGTGACCAGGACCAGCTCCTCGCGCTCATCGAGGAGACCGAGCGGGAGGTCGGCCCGATCGGCCTGTTCTGCTCGAACGCGGCGGTGTTCGGCGGCGGTGGCGCCACCGCCAACCTCGAGACGACGTCGCCCGCCACCTGGGACGCCTCCTGGCGGGTCAACGTCATGGCGCACGTGTGGGCCGCCCGGGCGCTGCTGCCACGGATGGTCGAGCGGGGCGGCGGCTACTTCCTGCAGACGCTGTCCGCCGCTGGCCTGATCACCGGGCCGTCGGCGCTGTCCTACACCGTGACCAAGCACGCCGGCGTCGGCTTCGCCGAATGGCTGGCGATCAACCACCGGCACCAGGGCATCGGCGTGTCCTGCCTGTGCCCGACGGCGGTGGCGACCGACGCGCTCACCGGGGCCAACGCCGGCACCGCGAGCGACGCCGCGGCCGACGAGGCGATCCGGCGCAACATCGGGCTGATCCAGACGCCCGAGGAGGTCGCCGAGATCACCCTCGAGGGGCTGGCGCGGGAGTCGTTCCTCATCCTGCCCAACCCCAGGGTCGGCTCGTCCTTCCGGCGCAAGGGCGAGGACTACGACGCCTGGCTCGACCGCACGGCGAGCCGGGTCACCGGAATGCGGGAGGCCTAAGAGTTGACGTCCTCCCCCGCGTGAACGCGGGGGATTCCAACTCCTACACACCTACCAGGGGAGGTGCGCAGTGTTGGGGTTCACGGTTCACGGGCGCGGCCAGCGCCGCACCTCCCCGCGCGGTCACGGCCCGTCCGGCCGCGATGTTCACCGCCGCGTTCACATCAGCGTTGGCGGTGTGTCCGCAGGTGG
>NZ_JCBATA010000102.1:0-17419 GCF_059816245.1 Frankia sp. RB5 | reverse complement strand
CCCCCCGGCCGCGCTTGGCCCGTCCCACGCGGTCTCGGGTCGCGCTCAACGTTTCCACCCCCCGCGTCCCCTGCCGTCTCCCTTTGCGGCTGCGGCGGGGCGGGGCTTGGGGGGGGTCGGGGGCATCGGCGGCGCCGCGGGCGGCATCGGCGGCGCGGGCGGGGGCGCCCACTGCTGCCCGTGAGGCGGCGTTGGCCCCTGGGGTGACATGGGCGGGGCGGCCGGCGGGCTGGGAACGGCGGCGGGCGGCGCCGCGGAGGTGCCCGGATCGTCGACGGCGATCCCGAAGTCGGTGGCGATGCCGGCGAGGCCCGTCGCGTATCCCTGGCCGACGGCGCGCACCTTCCACGTGCCGGCGCGGCGGTAGAGCTCGACGAGGATCAGAGCCGTCTCGGTGCCGAGGCCGGACGGGTCGAACCGGGCGAGCTCCGCACCGCCGCGAGGGTCGCGCACCGCGATGCCGAGCCCGGGAACGCCGGCGAAGGTCTGCGGCCCGCTGCCGTCGAGGCTGCCGGTGACGACCACCTTGTCGATGTCGGCGGGGACGGCCGTGAGGCTGAACTCCAGCGCGGACGGTGGCACCAGCCGCACCCCGGGTCCGGTCGGCTGGTTGAAGAAGACGAAGTCGTCATCGGTGCGCACCTTGCCGGCGGCGGTCACGAGGATCGCGGCGATGTCGAGCGACACCGACGAGGCGATCTCGACCCGGACGTCGGTGGTGGGCAGCGGCGCGTTGCCGCCCTTCGTCAGCACCTGTCCCATAGCCCCTCCAAGGTCACGCACCATCTCGAACGCCCGCACCGGGCGCGTCGGTTCCCACCCCGGGCGCCGCGCCCGCACCTGCGCCGACCCTACGATCGATGCCATGAGACGTGCGGCGGGGGTCCGGTGAGCGACATCGAGGTGCGCGGTCCGGTCGAGCGGCACGCGGCGGCCGTGTTCGGCCCGGACACCGGCCGCGCCGCAGTGACCTTCCTCGGCACGGAACAGATCGAGGTCCTGCGCTTCGGGCCCGACCGGGACGGCTTCGTCCGCTATCTGAGCCTCGGGATGTCCACGGAACCGATGACGGCGGCCGCCTCGGCGGTGCGGGATCCGGCCGGGCCCCGCGCCGAGCTGGTCCTCTCGCTGCGCGGCCGGCGCGACAGCGTGCTGCGCCGCCTCGCCGTGCTCGCGGCGATCCCCGTGGTGGACGGCCGCCCGATCAGCCCCGGCGCGGCGCTCGACCTCGGCGAGCCACTGTGGGACGGCGCTCCCTTCACCGCCGTCCTCGTCGGCGAGCCGGGTGGGCTGATCCCCGACCTGGAGCTGCCCGCGCCGGCCGCGCCGGTCCGGTTCCTGCCGCTGCTGCCGATGACCGCGAACGAGGCCGCCTTCAAGCGCGTCCACGGCCCCGAGACGCTGCATCAGCGCTGGCTCGCCGCCGGCACCGACCTGCGCGACCCGACCCGCCGCGAGGTCGACCTGCGGATGTGAGCGAACTCCCTTCCGGCGATCCGGGCGTACTGGTCTTATAGGCGCGTGACCCGCGACGACGCCGCCAGATCCGGGGCCGACCGGCCCGCACGCCCGCCCGCCCCGCGACACCCCGCCGCGGGCCGGGGCCAGCCGGACCGGCGGACGCTGCTGCTCGGAGGGGTGGGGCTCGGCGGCGCGGTGGCGGCGGCGGGCGGGCTCGCGGCCTGTGGCGGCTCGGGTGGCACGGCACCGACCCCGGCGCCGACGCTGCGAGCACCGACCCCGATCCCGGGGGTGGCCGACGGCGTCTTCGGTGTCGGGGTGGCCAGCGGGGATCCGCTGCCCGACGGCGTGATCCTGTGGACGAGACTGGCGCCGAAGCCCACCGAGGGCGGGGGGATGCCGGCCCGCGACGTCCCCGTCGACTGGCAGATCGCGACGGACGAGTCGTTCCGCTCGGTGGTGCGCGCCGGCACCCAGAACGCGCAGGCCGCGTACGCGCACTCGGTGCATGTCGACGTCCGCGGGCTTGATCCCGGGCACGACTACTTCTACCGGTTCCGCGCCGGCACGGTACTCAGCCCGGTCGGGCGCACCCGCACGGCGGCCGCGCCCGGCTCCGGCCCGCAGGCGGCCAGCGGGCAGCTCAGCTTCGCCCTCGCGTCCTGCCAGGACTTCCAGAACGGCTACTGGGCGGCGTTCGACGCGATCGCGGCCGATCATCCCGACCTCGTCGTGCACGTCGGCGACTACATCTACGAGTACGACCCGGACAGCCGCTTCCCGGACCGCCGGCACACCACGCCGCGGACCCCGGGCCTCGACCAGCTGCAGACGCTCGCCGACTACCGCGACCGCTACGGCCAGTACAAGGCCGACCCGGCCCTGCAGGCCGCGCACCGGGCCGCGCCGTGGATCGTGACCTGGGACGACCACGAGGTGGAGAACAACTACGCTGGGCTCGTCGACGAGGCCGGCGACACCGGCGCGCGTCACCAGGACCCGGCGGCGTTCGCCCGCCAACGCGCCGCGGCCTACCAGGCGTACTACGAGCACATGCCGATCCGCGCGCAGCTCAATCCGGGCTCCCCCGATCTGCGGATCTACCGGCGGCTGACGTTCGGCAGCCTGGTCACGTTCAACGTGATGGACACCCGGCAGTACCGCACCCCGGTGCCGGAGCCGGCACCGCAGGGCATCGGCGCAGCGGCGCTCGGCGCCGACAACACCGCCGGCACCATGGCCGGCGCCGAGCAGGAGCGGTGGCTGCGCGCGGGCCTCGACGCGTCGCGCACGCGGTGGAACATCATCGCGCAGCAGACGATGATGGCGCAGCTCGACGGCCAGCTGCCGGCCGGATCGGGGCAGCTGCTGACCAACCTGGACCAGAACGACGGCTACCGCCCCTACCGCCGCCGCCTGCTGTCCGGAGTCCGCGACAGCCACGCGAGCAATCCGATCGTGCTGTCCGGGGACCTGCACTGCGCCTGGGTGAACGACCTGCGGGTCGACTTCGACCGGCCGGAGACGCCAGCGGTCGCCGCCGAGTTCGTCTGCACGTCGATCAGTTCGGCGTTCTTCCTGGTCTCCGACGACTTCGTCCGCGCGAACAACGACCGGCTCAACCCGCACGTCCGCTACTTCCGCGGTGACCGGCGCGGCTACACCCGCATCCGGATCACGCCGCAGGAGTGCCGCGCCGAGATGCGGACCGTCACCGATCTCTCCAGCCGCGACTCCCCCGTCACCACCGACGCCATCTACGTGGTCGAGGACGGCATCCCGACCGCCCAGCCCGCCTGACCTGCCGGGCCGCTCCCGACCGCCAGCGGATCGGGCCGCGAACACGCATGGCGATGCTACGCTCCGCATAGCTTCGGTCACACTATGACCAGGTGCCGCCCGACCGCCGTCCACACCCGGGAGCCGCGCGTGACGATCGTCGAGAGGCCCGCGGGCGCGGCGGGCCGGACCCCGGAGGACATCGTCACGGCGCACAGCCGGCCGCGCACAAGCCTGCTCGGCTATCTGCGCACGACGTCGCACAAGGACATCGCGGTCATGTACTTCGTGACGTCGATGGGGTTCTTCCTGTTCGCCGGGGTGCTGGCCGTCATGATGCGGGCCGAGCTCGCCCGGCCGGGGCTGCAGTTCTTCTCCAACGAGCAGTACAACCAGCTGTTCACGATTCACGGCACGCTCATGCTGCTTCTGTTCGCGACGCCGCTGGCCTTCGCCTTCGCGAACCTGCTCGTGCCGCTGCAGATCGGCTCCCCGGACGTCGCCTTCCCCCGGCTGAACTCGCTGTCGTACTGGCTGTTCCTGTTCGGCGGGCTGACCGTCATCTCCGGCTTCCTCACCCCGGACGGGGCGGCGGACTTCGGCTGGTTCGCCTACGCGCCGCTCAACAGCAAGGCGTACGCGCCGATGCCGGGCGGCGACCTGTGGATCCTCGGTCTGGTGGTCTCCGGACTCGGCACCATCCTCGGCGCCGTCAACATGATCACGACGCTGCTGTGCCTGCGCGCGCCCGGCATGACGATGTTCCGCATCCCGATCTTCTGCTGGACGTTCCTGGTCACGTCGATCCTGGTGATCGTCGCGTTCCCGGTGCTCGCGGCGCAGCTGCTGTCGCTGGAGGCGGACCGGCGCTTCGGGGCGCACGTGTTCGACGCGGTGAACGGCGGGGCGTTGCTGTGGCAGCACCTGTTCTGGTTCTTCGGCCACCCCGAGGTCTACATCATCGCGCTGCCGTTCTTCGGGCTCATCAGCGAGATGCTGCCGGTCTTCTCCCGCAAGCCGCTGTTCGGCTACAAGGGGCTGGTCTTCGCGACCATCGGGATCGGCGCGCTGTCGATCGCGGTGTGGGCGCACCACATGTTCGTCACCGGTGCCGTGCTGCTGCCCTTCTTCGCCCTGCTGTCGTTCCTCATCGCGGTGCCCACCGGCATCAAGTTCTTCAACTGGA
The DNA here is from genome assembly GCF_059816245.1 of Frankia sp. RB5. Lineage (NCBI taxonomy): Bacteria > Bacillati > Actinomycetota > Actinomycetes > Frankiales > Frankiaceae > Frankia > Frankia sp. RB5. The sequence goes on along the minus strand of NZ_JCBATA010000102.1, from coordinate 12,993 downwards.
TCGGCACGTTGTGGCGCGGGCAGCTCACCTTCGAGGCGCCGATGCTGTTCTGCCTCGGCTTCCTGGTGACCTTCCTGTTCGGCGGGCTCACCGGCGTGCTGCTGGCCAGCCCGCCCATCGACTTCCACGTCAGCGACAGCTACTTCGTCGTCGCACACTTCCACTACGTGGTGTTCGGGACGGTGGTGTTCGCGGCGTTCGGCGGCACCTACTTCTGGTTCCCGAAGGTGACCGGCCGGATGATGAACGACCGCCTCGGCAAGGTCCACTTCTGGACGGTCTTCCTCGGCTTCCACGCCACGTTCCTGGTGCAGCACTGGCTGGGCCTGCGCGGCATGCCCCGGCGCTACGCCGACTACGGCCCGCGGGACGGCTTCACCACCCTGAACACGTTCTCGACCGCCGGCTCGTTCCTGCTGGCGCTGTCCACGCTGCCGTTCCTGTACAACCTGTGGCACTCGTACCGGCGCGGGCCACTCGCCACCGTCGACGACCCCTGGGGCTTCGGCAACTCGCTGGAATGGGCGACCTCGTGCCCACCGCCCCGGCACAACTTCCACTCCCTGCCGCGGATCCGCTCCGAGCGCCCCGCGTTCGACGTTCACTATCCACAACTCGCCGGGGCGGGCGATCTCCACACGAGCCCCGAGTTCACCCCGGCGCGCGCGGGTGAGCGCGAAGCCGAGACGCCCTGACGCGGCGAGGGCGGCGAGGACGACAAGGACGGCGCCGTGCCACGAGCCGACGATGACCATGGCCCGACAGTAGGTCGGTCAGGCCGGCCTGTCGAACGCACGTTCGCCAGCTGTGGACAACCCGCTCAGCCGGGCAGACTGTCCGCGACCGGCACCGTCGCCGTGGTCGGCACGAGCAGCCGCAGCGCCGAGGGACGAACCTCGACGGTCGCGGGCAGCGTCGCCAGCGGATCGCCGTCGGCGTAGACGGCGAACGGCCGGTCGGCCTCCACGCGCACGCGGCGGCCGCGCAGCACCCGCACATGCCGGGTGTGCACATGCCGCCCGGAGAACACCCGCGGGAACAGCGCCAGGAAGGTCAGCCGGGAGGTGTGTGAGATCAGCACCACCTCGACGAGCCCGTCCGTGAGGTCGGCGTCCGGCGCGAAGCGCATCCCGCCGCCGTAGCACGGCGCGTTCGCCGCGCCGACCGTCCAACCGCGCAGCTCACGCGGCGCCTCGTCGTCCACCGTGACGGTGAACCGCGCCGGTCGCCACGCCGCCAGCGCCCGCAGCGCCGCGTAGGTGTAGACATGCCGACCCCGCAGCAGCCGCGCCCGGTCGGCGATCACCTGCACGTCGGAGTCGTACCCGACGCTCGCGATGCCCAGGAAGGGCCGCCCGTCGACCTCGGGCAGGTCGATCCGCACCTCCCGGGCGCGCGCGAGCTCGGCGGCGACGCGGCGCGGGTCGTCGGGCAGGCCGAGCCCACGCACGAAGTCGTTGCCCCGTCCGCCGGGCAGGACGGCGAGCACCCCGCCCGCCGCGGCCACCGCCCCGGCGACCGCGCCGGCCAGGCCGTCCCCGCCGAGCGCGACCACCACCCGTCCCTGCGCGCTGGCCGCGGCGGCGAGCTCGCCGGCGTGGTCGAGGCTCCGGGTCGGCGCCACCCGCACGTCCGCCGCCCAGTGGGACAGCTGCGCGCACACACCGCCGAGCAGCCGCAGCGCCCGCCCGCGGCCCGCACTCGGGTTGACGACCACCGTGAGCCGCCCCCGGTCGACCGCCCGGGCGGGTACAGCCCCGCCCCGCGGGAGCTCCTGGACACCCTGGACAGGCCCCGGCGACGGCCCGGCGGTCGTGCTGGCCGCCGAGCCGCTCGGCACCGACCCGGCGGCGACGGACGGACGCTGTGTCATGCTGGCCTCGTACCTCTCCCCGACCCCGCTGGATCGGATCAGGGTACGGCCACGGGGGGCCGCGTCACCGCAGTGCGGCGGGCCCGCCAGTCAGATGCGCGCTGGCCGCGCCGAAGAACACCCGGTCGCCGAGCTCCGGGGTGTCCCGCAGGTCGCGCAGCTCGAGGTGCTCCATCAGCAGCAGCGCCGCGTCGGCCGGCCACAGGACCAGCCACAGCCAGACCCCGCGTGCCTCCCCGACGAACGCCGCCCGGTCGGGCGGCACGGCCAGCGGCCACATCGCGGTCGGATGCCCGGCGGCCTCGACCTTCGCCTCCGCGGCGCCCGGCAGCGCCGCCGGATCGGGACCCGCGATGCCGGCGAGCCGCGCGGCCAGGCCGATCCCCGGCGACTCGGCGACCAGCACCACCTCCGCCGGCCCGCCGAGCGGCGAGGGACCCGCGATCGCCAGCGCGGTCGCCCGCGGCCCGGTGCGGTCGTCGCCGGCCCAGCCGACCCCGCTGACGTACCAGTGCACCGGCATCGGCTCCGGCAGCCACACGGGTACCGTCGCGCTCGTGGCCAGTGCGTGCAGTGCCTGCTCGCGGGAGGACGCCGCCGCGCGGTAGGGATTCACCTCCCCGTGGTCGTCGCAGCGGTACTGGTTGCTCCACAGATCCGGTGGGCGGAGCGGGCCGAGACAGCGAGGACAGGCCGCGGCAGTGGTCACCGAGCGCCTCCGTGTGAGTCAGGTCGACGCGACCGCCGGACTTCGACGGTTCCGTGACGACTGTTCCCACCGCCTATCACGAGCAACCGTCCCACCAGCACAGATGTGCCGAACAGCCGGGTACGACGCGGCCGTCGTCACCGTGCGCATTCGGCGAAGGCGCCACTGAGGATGTCGAGCCCGGCCAGCAGCAGCTCGTCCGGCATGACCAGCGGGGGCAGCAGACGAAGGACGTTGTTCCAGGTCCCCGCGGTCAGCACGATCAGGCCGCGACGATGGCAGGCCGCCGCGACCGCCGAGGTCAGCGCCGGGTCCGGGGTGTCGTCACCGCCGCCGCGAACCAGCTCCACGGCGAGCATCGCGCCGCGGCCGCGCACATCCCCGACGGCGTCATGGCGCGCGGCGAGCGCGCGCAGCCGCGGCAGCGCGAGCTCGCCGATACGCCGGGCCCGTCCCGCGAGGTCCGCCGACTCGACCAGCTCGATCGCCGCCAGCGCCGCCGCGCAGGCCACCGGGTTTCCGCCATAGGTACCGCCCAGCCCGCCGACCTGCGGAGCATCCATGATCTCCGCCCGTCCAGTGACGGCCGACAGCGGCATCCCGCCGGCGATGCCCTTCGCGGTGGCGATCAGGTCCGGGACGATCCCCTCGTGCTCGCAGGCGAACATCGCGCCGGTGCGGGCGAACCCCGTCTGCACCTCGTCGGCGACGAACAGGATGCCCTCGGCCGCGCAGAACTCCGCGAGCCGGGGCAGGAACCCGTGGCCCGGCACGATGAACCCACCCTCGCCCTGGATCGGCTCGATGACCAGCGCGGCCACCGCCCCCGCGCCGATCTCGTCCCGGATGATCTCGATCACCCGGGTCGCCGCCTGCTCGCCGGCGTGCTCCGGCCCGGTCGGCCAGCGGTACGGGTAGGCGAGCGGCATCCGGTGGATCTCCGGCGCGAACGGGCCGAAGCCGGCCTTGTACGGCATCGCCTTCGCCGTCATCGCCAGGGTCAGGTTGGTCCGCCCGTGGTAGGCGTGCTCGAAGACGACGACGGCGTCGCGCCCGGTCGCCGACCGGGCGATCTTGACGGCGTTCTCGACGGCCTCGGCACCGGAGTTGAACAGCGCCGAACGCTTCTCGTGGTCGCCGGGCGTGAGCCGGTTCAGCGCCTCGCAGACCGCCACATACCCCTCGTACGGCGTGACCATGAAGCAGGTGTGGGTGAACCGGCCGACCTGCTCGCGCACGGCCGCGACCACCTCGTCCGCGGCGTTGCCGACGCCGGTGACGGCGATGCCGGAACCGAAGTCGATCAGCGCGTTGCCGTCGACGTCGACGAGGATCCCGCCGCCGGCGGCGTACGCGTAGACCGGCATCGTCGCGCCCACCCCGCGGGCGACCGCGGCCGATCGCCGGGCGGCCAGTGCCCGCGAGCGCGGCCCGGGGATCTCGGTGACGAGCCGGAGCGCCTGCGGCAGCCCCGGGCCGCCCCGCTCCGGCATGCTCGGGGAGCTCATTCGCCACCTCTTCCTGGGCTCCGGGGCCGGTCCGCGCAGGCGTGCGCGGGCGGCCGACGTCCGCCGCCGCGCGGCCACCCCGTCACGATCCGTCAGTCCCGGTGCCGCGTCCAGCGAGCGCCACCGCCGGACCCACCGCCGCCGCGCGCACGAGGGTGGCGACCACACCGCGACGACAGGCACGGCAACGGCGCGTCACGGTGATGGCCGCCGGGAAGCGCCTAGGATGACCGTTGATGGCGACGAGTGGGATGACGGCGACGATGCCGACACCAGCGGTGAGGCCGGCACCGGCGGTGAGGCCGGCACCAGCCGTCCGCGGTGGCCTCGATGGCTGACGTCACCCCGTTCTGGCTGGCCGGCGAGCGGGCGCGGGGCTCCTCGACCTTCGAGGTCCGCCATCCGTATGACGGGGCCGTGGTCGCGACCGTCGCCGAGCCCGAGGCGGACCAGGTCGAGCGGGCGGTGGCGGCGGCGGTCGAGGTGGCGCCCCGGCTGTCCGGGCTGCCGGCGCATGTGCGGGCCTCGGCGCTCGCCCACGTGTCGAAGGAGATCGCCCGGCGCGGGGACGAGCTCGCGCGGCTCATCACCGCCGAGAGCGGCAAGCCGCTGACCTGGGCCCGGGCCGAGGTCGCCCGAGCCAGTTCGACGTTTCGCTGGGGTGCCGAGGAGGCCCGGCGCTTCGCCGGCGAGCTGACCCGGCTGGACACCGACCCCACCGGGGATGGCCGGCTGGCGCTGACCCGCCGCTTCCCCCGCGGGCCGGTGCTCGGCATCACCCCGTTCAACTTCCCGCTGAACCTGGTCGCCCACAAGGTCGCGCCCGCGCTCGCGATCGGCGCGCCGATCATCGTCAAGCCGGCGCCGCGCACGCCGCTGTCCGCGCTGTTCCTCGGTGACCTGCTCGCCGGCACCGACCTGCCCGAGGGTTCCTGGTCGGTGCTGACCGTCCCGAACGACCGGGTCGGCGGGCTGGTCGCCGACCCGCGGCTGCCGGTGGTGTCGTTCACCGGATCGGGTCCGGTCGGCTGGTCGATCCGCGACGCGGTGCCGCGCAAGCACGTCGTGCTCGAACTCGGCGGCAACGGTGCGGTGCTCGTCGCGCCCGACTTCCACGCTCCGGGCGACCTCGTGCGCGCCGCCGGGCGGATCGCGCTGTTCGCCAACTACCAGGCCGGTCAGTCCTGCATCGCCGTGCAGCGCGTCTACGCCGACCACGGCCTGTACGGCGAGCTGCTCGGCGAGATCGTCACGGCGGTGCGGGCGCTGCGCGACGGCGACCCGACCGACCCCGCCACCGACGTCGGCCCGCTCGTCGACGTCGCCGCGGCCGAGCGGGTCGAGCAGTGGATCGGCGAGGCGGTCGCGGCCGGGGCGACGCTGGTCTGCGGCGGCACTCGCACGGGCGCGAGCCTCGCGCCGACCGTGCTCACGGGCGTGCCCGACGCCGCGCGGGTGGTGCGCGAGGAGGTGTTCGGCCCGGTCATCGTCGTCGAGTCCGTCGACGGGCTCGACGAGGGGCTCGCCCGGATCAACGACTCCGCGTTCGGCCTGCAGGCCGGCGTGTTCACTCATGACCTGGGCACGGCCTTCCGGGCGCACCGGGAGCTCGTCGTCGGCGGTGTGGTCGTCGGGGACGTCCCGTCCTACCGGGCGGACCAGATGCCCTACGGCGGCACGAAGGGCTCCGGCATCGGGCGGGAGGGCGTGCGCTCGGCGATGACCGACCTGTCCGAGGAGCGCGTCCTCGTCCTCACCGGCCTCGACCTGTAGCCGACCCGGCTGGGGGACGGTCGGGGCGGTATCGCACACGGATCGATGCGCCGCGGCGGGCCGTGCTGCCAGCATGGGTGGGTGAGGATCGACCTGCACACCCATTCCACCGCGTCGGACGGCCTGGTCGAGCCGGCGGACCTGGTCCGGCTCGCCGCGGACTCGGGACTCGACGTCATCGCGCTGACCGACCACGACACGACGGCGGGCCTCGGCCGCGCCGCCGCCGCGCTGCCGGCGGGACTGACCCTGGTACCGGGCGCGGAGATCTCCTGTTTCGTGGACACGGGCGGCCGCTCGGTGTCGCTGCACGTGCTCGCCTACCTCTTCGACCAGGCGGAGCCGGCGTTCGCGGCTGTGCGGGCCGCGGTGCGCGACCACCGGGCGGTGCGCGCCCGCCAGATGGTCGACCTGCTCGCCGCCGACGGGCACCCGGTGACCTGGGAGCGGGTCAGTGCGCTCGCCGCCGGCACGGTGGGGCGCCCGCACGTCGCCGCGGCGCTGGTCGAGGCCGGGCTGGTGCCGTCGGTGTCGGCCGCGTTCAGCCGGGAGTGGATCGGCGCCGGCGGCCCGTACTGGGTCGGCAAGACGCAGCCGGACGTCTGGGAGACGTTGCGGCTGATCCGCGGCGCGGGCGGGGTCAGCGTCTTCGCGCACCCGTTCGCGAGCCGCCGCGGCGTCACCGTCGGTCCGGACGTGATCGAGCGGATGGCCCGGGCGGGACTTGCCGGCCTGGAGATCGATCATCCCGACCATGACGCGGACGAGCGGCGCCGGCTGCGCCGGCTCGCCGCCGACCTCGATCTGATCCCCACCGGGTCCAGCGACTACCACGGCAGCAGCAAGCCGCAGCCGCTCGCCGCGGAGACGACCAGCCCGGACGCCTACGAACGCCTCGTCACCGCCGCCACCGGCGCCGTCCCCATCACCGTCTGACATCGGCGCCGAGGGCGGCCGTCCCCCACCTCGCGGACGCATCCCCACTGGGACCGGCTGTCCGCGGACGCGTTGGTCCGCAGACGCCTCTGAGATCAGACGCCCTGATGCTCAGACTCCCGGCTGCTCAGACTCCCGGCTGCTCAGGCACTCCCGCCCGGAGGCCCGGGCGCGCTGACCGCAGCCCTGGTCGACGGAGTCGCCGGGAAGCGGTCCGCTGAGGCGCCCGAGCAGCTCGGCGAGCTGTTCCTGCTCGGTCCGGCTGAAGTGGGACAGCACGTGCCTGCCGACCCCCTTCAGATGCGTGCCGGACGCGGCACGCAGCCGCTCGAAGCCGGCCTGGGTGAGCGTGGCGAGCGTGCCGCGAGCGTCGGCCGGGCTCGGCCGGCGGGCGACCAGCCCCTCGCGCTCCATCCGGTCGACGAGGCGGGTCAGCCCGCTGCGCGAGAGCAGCACTGCCTCGGCGAGTTCACTCATCCGCAGTTCCCGGTCGGGCGCCTCGGACAACTGGACGAGGACGTCGTAGGAGGCCAGCGGCAGGCGGTGCGCCGCGTCGAGCTCGGCTTCGAGCACCCGGGTGACCCGGGCGTGGGCCTGTAGCAGGGACCGCCAGGCGCGCATCCCGCGTTCGTCCACCCAGTCCGCGTCGGTCTCCGAACTGGCGCCGACCATCTGTTCGACCACCCGCTCGACCATGATCGCGCCCTCCCGGTGCCGCCTCAGTCAGCCTATGCCGCCCCCCGGTCCGGTTCGGCGCCCTGACTCGGCCGCCGGACGCCGCCCCCACGTCCCCCAACAATCCAGGTCAGGTCAGTCAGCCGGCCGATTTCGTCAGCTATGCGACAGGCACGACGGACCGCTGTCATTTTGCGGCGGGATCAGCCGATACCTCATGGTCCGGGCGTCTGCGACGGGGATGCGGAGTCGGGCCGCGCACACCCGGGCGACGACCAAACGCTGATGGGCGCGCCGCGGGCTATCGTGGACCTACAGGCGGCCCCGGGGCCGCATCTGATGCCAATCAGTGACTGAGGTTTCCCTTGTCCCCATCCCGGCCTTCCTCCGACGCGATCCAGTCGGCTCTGGCGACGGTGCACGATCCCGAGATCGGCCGCCCCATCACGGAGCTGGACATGGTCTCGTCGGTCCACGTCCTCGACGACGGTTCCGTCGACGTCACGGTGCTGCTCACCGTGTCCGGCTGCCCGATGCGCGAGGAGATCATCAACCGCGTCAGCAACGCCGTCAGCGCCGTGGCGGGGGTGCGCGCCGTCCGGGTCGACCTGCAGGTCATGACGGACGAGCAGCGCACGGCCCTGCACACGAAGCTGCGCGGCGGCGTCGCGCCCAAGATGATCCCGTTCGCCCAACCGGGGTCGATGACCAGGGTGTATGGCGTCGCCAGCGGCAAGGGCGGCGTCGGCAAGTCCTCGATCACGGTCAACCTGGCGGCCGCGATGGCCCGCTCGGGGCTGTCCGTGGGTGTGCTCGACGCGGACATCTACGGCCACTCCGTTCCCCGGATGCTCGGCATCGACCGGCCACCGACGCAGGTCGAAAAGATGATCATGCCGCCCCAGGCCCACGGGGTCCGGGTCATCTCCACCGGCATGTTCACCCGTGGCAACCAGCCCGTCACCTGGCGGGGCCCGATGCTGCACCGCGCCCTGGAGCAGTTCCTCTCCGACGTCTTCTGGGGCGACCTCGACGTCCTGCTGCTGGACCTGCCGCCCGGGACCGGGGACATCGCCATCTCGCTGGCGCAGCTCGTCCCGTCCTCGGAGCTGCTGGTCGTCACGACGCCGCAGCTCGCCGCGACGGAGGTCGCCGAGCGGGCCGGGACGATCGCGGTGCAGACCCGGCAGAACGTCGTCGGCGTCGTCGAGAACATGGCCTGGCTGCCCTGTCCGCACTGCGGCGAGCGGGTGGACGTGTTCGGTTCCGGCGGCGGCGCGGCGGTGGCCGAGCGCCTCACCCGGGTCCTCGGGCACGACGTGCCGCTGCTCGCCCAGGTTCCGGTGGACGTCCGGCTGCGCGAGGGCGGCGACAACGGTGTTCCGCTCGTCGTGAGCGAGCCCGACAGCGAGGCCAGCAAGGCGCTGCGCGCCGTCGCCGACCGGCTGACCTACCGCTCCCGTGGCCTCGCCGGCCGCAGTCTCAACCTCACCCCCGCAGGCCGCTGACCCCGCCCTGACGCCGTATCGCCCCGCGCCCTTCCAGAGGACGGTTCAGGACGGACCGCCGCTGGAAGGGTGACACCGGCAGCCGCGGCGCAGAGCCGTTCGTCGTCAGCACACAGGCAGGCGTGACGATCTACGCGACAGATCACAACGGCCGTGGCCTGGCGGACGCCTGACCGCGAGGACGCCGCTGGGAAGGCTCAGGTGGCGTCGGCGTCGAACGGGGCGGCGCCCGCGTCCGACTGCGGGCCGGCGGGCTGGGCGGGCAGGGCCCGGGGAGCGGCGACAGCCTTCGGCGGGCTGGATTTCGACAGCAGGGCCGGCGGCGTGGCCGGCGCGGGCGCTTCCGCGGCGGGACGTCCGGCGGCCGTGTCCCGCGGCAGCGAGGACTTCGTCAGCGACGGCGGGGCCGGCGTGTCCTCACCGAGCAGCAGCGCGTCCAGCGAGCTGCGCTTGGTCAGGTACGGCGGCAGCGGCTCGTCCTCGAACAGGTGCTTGCGGACGAAGGTCTTGGGGTGCAGGTCCCGGATGTCGAGATCGGCGAACTCCGGCCCGAGCTCCGAACGCAGGTCGTTGCGCATCCCGTTCGCCGTCTGGCGGAGCTGGCGGAGCATACGGCCAGCATCCCGGGCGGCCTTGGGCAGCCGGTCGGGGCCGAAGACGAACAGCCCGATCAGCAGCAGGACAGCGACTTCACCCCATCCAACACCGTTGAACACCGGCTGAGCGTACCTCTCCCGCTGTTGCCACGAAGGACGCTCTGGCAACGAACAGGTGTCGAACGCTCAGCCCTGTTGTTCCTGAAGCGTCATCTGGGTGGTTTGCGTGACGCCGCCGCGCACGTAGGTGACCTTCACCCGATCACCCACCCGGTGCAGGCGGGCCGCGACGTTGAGATCGTTCGTCCCGCGGATCGTGCTCGTGCCGAGCCCGGTGATCACATCACCGACGCGCAGTCCCGCGCGCGCCGCCGCGCCGTCCGGCATGAGGGCGACGATGCGCGCGCCGGGCACGGTCCGCTCCGCGGCTGCCTCGCCGTCGGTGACCGTGGCAGCGGAGGCGCCGACCGTCGGGTGCGTCGCGCGCCCCGTCGAGATGATCTCCTGGGCCACCGAGCGGGCGAAGTCGATCGGGATGGCGAAACCCACGCCGATGTTGCCGCTCTGCGTCTGCTCCTCGTGACCGGGCACCGCGGCGATCGCCGCGTTGATCCCGACGACCTGCCCGAGCGAGTCGAGCAGCGGCCCGCCGGAGTTGCCCGGGTTGATCGCCGCGTCGACCTGGATCGCGCCGATGAGCACCGCGGGCGCGGCACCGTTCTCCCCCGGCACGGTCGGGTTGCGGTCCAGTGCGCTGACCACTCCGGTCGTCACCGTGCCGGACAGGCCGAGCGGCGCCCCGATCGCGACCACCGGCGTTCCCACCACCAGCGAGCCGGAGCGGCCCAGCTTCGCGGCCGGGAGGGGGGACGTGGTGGGGATGCGCAGCACGGCGATGTCGGTCTGCGGGTCCCGGCCGACCACCTGGGCCTGGATCTGACCGAACTCCTGATAGCGCCGTACCGAGATCGGGCTGCCGGCCGCGACCGCGGGCGCGATGACGTGGTTGTTCGTGAGGATGTAGCCGTCCGAGCTGAGGATGATGCCGGACCCGGTTCCGCCGCTGCCGTCGTCGCCGCCCCCGCCGACGTCGATCGTCACCACGGTCGGCAGCGCCGCCGCCGCGACCGCGGCCACGGTCTCGCGCTGGGTCACCGGGGCCGGGTTGCCGATGTCCAGCGTCTTCGCCGGATGAGTCGACGTGTCCCCGGTCGTGACCGCCACGGCGAGGCCGCCGATGCCACCGCCGAACAGTCCCGCCGCGAGCACGCAGGCGACCAGTGCCCGGCGCCCGAGCATGATCGGTCGACCGGCCAGCTCCCCGATCCCGCGCGACGGCGGCCGACCGTCCGGGCCACGCTCCCCCGCGCCGTCAGCCGGCCGGACCAGCGACGGCGCCGCGTGCCGGTCGGCGCCGCCGGCGCCGGGTCGCTGCGACGGCTGGCCACGCAGCATGGTGAGCGTCACGCCACCGCTGCCGGCCTCCGCCACCGGTTCGAGCAGGGATGCGGCGGCGGGCCGCTCCACCCGGCTCGCCGTCGCGGACGCTCCAGCGGCGCCCGGCCCGAACGCGGTGGGTCCCACCCGCTCGGCACTGGCCCGCAGGCTCCAGGCCCGACCGTTCCGGCCGGCCCTGTCCCGCCCGTCGGCACCGACGGGTTGGCCACCGGCGCCGGCCCCTGCCGCCCGGCCGGAGTGCCGTGCGTGCCGGGCGCCCTGCGCCGGGCGGTGCCCGCCCTCTCCCGGCGGCGGTACGGGTGGCCGGCGGACCGGCCGGCGTGCTCCCGGCAGGTCCACGTCGCGGTCCACCGGCTGCGGCGCCCGCGAGGAGCTGCCGCCCGGCGAGGACCCGGGAACCGGCGAGCGCGGCTCCGCCGAAGCGGTCGTGGACGCTCCCGACGAGGCCCGGGCCGCCGACGTCCGGGTGGGCTCGGGCGGCGCGGAGGTCGGGGGCGGGGAGTCGGACCGGGCGTCCGTCGGCGAGCTGGAGGTGGCGCCGGGCTCGGCCGCCGGTCCGGGCTCGGCCGCCGGCTTGGGCTCGGCTGCCGGTCCGGACCCGGCCACGCGTCGGGGCGCGGCCACGGGTCTGGGCGCGGCCTGCGGTCCCGACGGGCCAGGCGAGGCGGCGGACGACGCCGGCTGGACCGACGACGGGCCCGGCTGGACCGACGGGGCCGGCTTGGTGGACGGGGCCGGCTTGGTGGACGGAGCCGACAGCGGCGAGGACGCCGACTGGGACGAGGACGCTGGCTGGCGCGACGACGCCGGCGTGGACGCGGGGAACTCGCGCGGCGGGTGGGCGGGGACCGCTGCGGAGACGGACGGAATGGTCTCCTCGTCCGCCGATCGCACGGCGCCGGCCGCGCGCCCGGTGTCCTCGCGGCGGGATCTTCCCTGGGGCGGCGTGACCGCGCGCTCCGCGGCGTCCGCGCTGCCGGCCGGGCCCGACCCGCCGGATTTCGCGGCCCTGCTCCGGCCTGGGTCGTCCCCGGCGTCGTCCTGATCGTCCGGTATCCGCCGATCCGACGGCCGATCCGACGAGCCGTGGCCGGCGGGTTCGGCCGGGGCGGCGGGTTCCCGGGCGATGGGCTCCCTTCTGACGGGCGGGTCACCGGCGTCGTCGGATTGTTCGGGCGCGGCGAGGACCGGGGAGGACCGTTCGAGGCGCCGGGGCCTCACCGGCGCCACGAACCGGTTCATGATCGCCGCCTCGCTGTCGTTGCCGTCCACACGACCCTCCCGGCCCGGCACGTCACGCGACACGGCGGAACACCGGCAACCGGTTCCATCCTGGGAGGGCCCGCGCGACGAACTCCAAGCGGGTAACACGGTAAAGCCTTAGTTCACGCCAGAGGAGACCTCTCCTGCGGAACGGCCGGAAAAAGACTTCTCGGGTATCGGTGAACTGTGCCCGGCGGGCCGCGGCGGGCCGGAGAATCCTGCTCCGCCAGCGCCGATCCGGCGGATCGCGCCGGTGTGCGTGCCCGGATCAGCGCGGACGTCCCCGAACGGAGGCACCCTGGTCATCATGATCGGTCAACCGGTGTTTCTCCGGCGTTCCAGCGAGGTGAACCGGTAAATGGGCATCCACCGCGGCCTCAACGGCGCAGGGAAACCTTCATCGGCATCAACACCGGAAGCAGCCGGAGGGACCCGCCCGTCGACGTGCCGGGCGCGACCACCGAGGTCACGGTCGGCACCGCGACGGATCCACCGGGCCGCGCGCCGCCGCTGCCGTCCGCGACGGCGGCGCCGGTCATCGCGAGCACGATGAGAGCGGCGGAGCCGAGCAGGGTGCGGCGCAGGGTCGTCCGAGGGCGGCCGGCTCGCCGCGGCGCCGGCCGGCGCGCACGCCCCCGGGAACCGCCCGCCGGCGGGCCGCCGTGGATGGCGAACACCTGCCCGCCGTGCGTGT
>NZ_JCBATA010000101.1:0-17619 GCF_059816245.1 Frankia sp. RB5 | reverse complement strand
CTGCACGACAAGGCGGTCAACGACCGGCTGCGCGGCTACCCGACCTGGCTGTCGAGCCGCAACCTCGCCAACGAGGTGTCCGACGAATCCGTCCAGGCGCTGATCACCGCGGTCCGCGGCCGTCGGCCGGGGCGGTGGCGACCACGCGCCCGCGGGTGCCCGGACAGCCGGTCGCGGCGCGGACGGCGACCGCGCCGGTCACACCCGCCGCCGGTCCCGCCGGTCCCGCCGGTCCCGCCGGTGAGGCGGACGGATGGGACGCCGTCCGCCTCGCCCACGAATGGCTCCTGATGGAACCGCCGCAGCTCGCCGAGCTCGCCGCCGGCCGGCACGTCGGCGCCGCGCTGGCGGAGCGGGTGGAAGGGCGGGTCGGGCAGTTCCGCCGCCTCGACGACTACGTCGGCGGGCGAGACCTCGTCAGCCTTGTCGAGCGGGAGCTGCTGGGCACCGTGACGATGCTGCGCGAGGCCGTCTACGGCGCCGAGGTAGGGCGGCGGCTGCTGTCGTCGGTGGCCCAGCTGTGCCAGCTCGCCGGCTGGATCGCCGCGGACGCCGGCCGGCACGCCGCCGCGGAGCGCTACCTCACCGGCGGGATCCGCGCGGCCCACGCGGGCGCCGACCCCTCGCTCGCCGCGAACCTCATCTCCACCCAGGCCTACCAGATGGTCAACCGCGGGGACGTCCGCCGCGGTGTGCTGCTCGCGCAGACCGCCTGCGCCGGTGTCGGCTCCGCCGCCTCGGCGACCACGCAGGCGCTGCTCGCCGACCGCCTCGCCTGGGCGCATGCCCGGGCGGGGGACCGGCGCGCGTGCGAGCGGTCGCTGGCCACCGTCGAGCGCCTGTTCGCGCGGCGCGACCCGGACGCCGACCCCGAGTGGGTCTACTGGCTCGACGGCCGCGAGATCGACGTGATGGCCGGCCGGTGCTGGACGGAGCTGTGCCGGCCCGACCGGGCCGAGCAGCGGCTGCGCCAGGGCCTGACCGGCTACGACCCGCTGCGGGCGCGGGAGATCTCGCTGTACGAGACCTGGTTCGCCGAGGTCCACCTGCAACGCGGGGACGTGGAGGAGGCCTGCGCGCGGGCGACGCGCGCCGCCCGGCTCGACGTCCGGGTGAACTCCGCGCGGACCTCAGAGCGGCTGCGGATGCTCGCCCGCAGGCTCGCCGGCTATCGCTCGGTCCGGGCGGTCCGCGAGTTCGCCGAGATCTACCAGACGCTGCGGTCGACGACCCCCGGCGGCGGCCGCCCGCGCCCCGAACCGCCCACCGGCCGCCGGCCAGGTGCCAGCGTGCCCGGTCAGTCCCGATCCCGGCCGGGACCGGCGTGCTAGGTCAGACGAGCGGGCCCGGGGACAATGGCGGGTCGGGTCCACCCAGGGGAAGCGGGCCGTGGACGCCGGCCGTGGGCACCGTCCTGGTGGACTTGGTGCTCCTCCCACCCATGGGAAGTCGGCCGCGGACCCTCGCGTGCGGATCTACCCGGCGGATCGCGACTGGCTACCGGCACTCGTGGTCGGCTCGGAGTTCGGGTCGGGGTCGGCGGCGAGGCGTCGGTAGAGGTCCAGGTGCGCGCGGGCCGCGGCGGCCCAGGTGTAGCGGGCGGCGACGGCCTGGCCGTGGGCCGCCCGTCGCACGTCGGGCTGCTCGTCGGGGTGGCCGGCCGAGTCGAGCAGGGCGGCGGCGAGGTCGTCGGCGGTCGTCGCGTAGCGCGCCGCGCCGCCGAGCACCTCCCGCAGGACCGGCAGGTCCCGGGCGACCACGGGCACCCCGGCGGCCAGCGCCTCCAGGGCGGCCAGGCCGAAGCCCTCCTTCGTCGACGGGAACGCGAACGCCTCCGCCTGCGCGACGAGCGCCGGCAGCGCCGCGTGGTCGACGGGCCCGAGGATCCGCGGGACCACCTCGAGGCGCGCCGCCCGGGCGAGCACGGCCTGCCGGTAGTCGCGGTAGTCGAACAGCGTCTCGCCGCCCGCGACGACCAGGGTCAGGTCCGTGCGGACCCGGCGGAGCAGGCCCATCGCCTCGACCAGATCGGCGGTGCCCTTGCGCGGTTCGATCCCGCCGACGGTGAGGACGTACCGGCCGAGCCGAGCCGCCCAGGCCCGCCGGGCGTCGTGGTCGGCGGCGCCGGCGGCGAACCGCGCGGCGTCCACCCCGTTCGGGATCACCACCGGCCGGATCCCGAAACCCCGCTCGACCTCGGCGGCGACCGCGGTGGACACGCACACGTGCGCGGTGGGCGCGATGACGGCGCGATCGTGGCAGGCGACGAGCTCCGGGGTGCTGAAGGCGTCGAGATGGTGGATCGTGCGCACGCACCTCGCCGCCCCCCGCGGTCCCGACCCGCCCCCGGTGCTGGCGTTGATGGGGTCGGCGGCCTCGGTGGCGGCGAGGACGGCGTTGGCGCTGATGCAGTCCTGGGCGTGCACGGCGTCGTAGCCGGCGGCGTCGAACGCGTCCGCGAGCACCGCGATGGACCGTGTGATCCGGGCGCCCACCGGCTCGTCCGGCACCTCGGGAAACGGCACCGCCCGCACCCGGACCCGCGGGTCGACGGGTCGGAAGAAGCCGCCGTCCCCGCCGCGGGCGAGCGTCCACACGTCGACCTCGACGCCGGCCCCCAGGGCGACCAGCGCCTCCGCGAGCGCCAGGGTGTGCACGACGCCGCCGCGGGGCCGCGTCGAGTAGGTCAGCAGTGCGACCCGCACGCCCCCGGGCGTGGCCGTCACCGGGCCTCCTTGTGCCCGTACAGTTCGGGACGGCGCTCGGCGAGGTGGTGCAGGACGAGGCGGGCCCGGTCGATCTCCGCGTCGACGTCCAGCTCGGCGATCGCGAGCCCGCCCTTGGCCCAGGTGCGGGCGAGCACGTCCCCGCCCGGCCCGACCACCTTCGCCTGCCCGAAGAAGCTCAGGCCGCCCATCGTCCCGGTCTGGTTCGACGACAGCCAGACGATCTGGTTCTCCGCCGCCCGGGCGCAGTCGTACAGGTCGAACAGCCTGGCCTGGCGGTCCTGGGTGGGCCGCTCGGCGCGCCGGGTCAGGCTCGCCGGCCACGCGGACACGCAGCTGACCAGGCGCGCCCCGTCGAGCGCCAGCGTCCGCGCCGCCTCGGGGAAGGTCTTGTCGTAGTCGATGAGCATCCCCAGCCGGCCCAGCGGGGTGTCGAACGCGGCGATCCGGTCGCCGGCGGCGTAGACGAGCGCCTCCCCGGGCGGCTGGTGGACCTTGCGGTAGCGGCCGAGCACGCCGTCGCCGTGCACGCACACCGCCGAGTTCCACCGCCGCCCGCCGTCGAGCTCGGTGTAGCCGAGGCAGACCACCATCTCCCCGGCCAGCGCCGCGATCCGGCGGATCTCCGGCCCGTCCGCCGCCACCGCGGGGGGCAGCGCGTCCGGATCCGGCGAGCGCAGGTCGGCCAGGTAGCCGCCGAGCGCCCCACCGGGCAGCACGAGCAGCGACGCGCCCGCGCGCCGGGCCGCGTCGATGATCGAGGCGATGCGCTCCAGCGAGCGGGCGAGGTCACGGCCGAAGTGGGCGGCGGCGGCGGCGACGCGCAGGCCCGTCACCGACCGTCCCGGCAGCGCGCGCGGACCCGCTCCCGGATGTGGTCGGCGAGGTGGGCGGCGTCCGGGGCGATGCCGGCGAAGCGGCCGGAACCCCAGGTGTGCAGCCACGGCAGGCCCAGGAAGTACAGCCCGGGAACGGCGGTGACGCCGCGCCGGTGCTGCGGATGCCCCGCGCCGTCGAAGACGCCGGCGTGCAGCCAGCCGTAGCCGCGGGTGAAGCCGGTCGCCCAGACCACGGCCGCCACGTCGCCGACGTCGAGGCGCGGCCCGGTATCGGCGGCCGGCACCCAGTCCGCGCGGTAGCGGCTCGGGCCGATCGGCACGTCCAGGCCGTGCGCCGCGATGTGCTCGTCGATGAGGCCGTTGATGCCGTTGTAGACCTCGTCGGCGGCGTCGAGGTTCGCGGCGAGGTCGGCGGCGAAGTGGAACCGGCCGCGCGCGACGCCGGTCAGCCGCCCGTGCAGCACCATCCCGTCGCGGGCGAAGGCGCGCAGGTCGATGTCCCGTCCGCCGCCCCGGCCGGTCACGTAGTGGTTGGTGCGGTCCTGGGTGCGTTCCGCCAGCGGCCGGTCGGTCACGGGCTTCGCGTAGTGGCCGGTGTCGTGCATCCAGGCGATGACGTCGCGGCCGCGGTAGCGGCGGGCGAAGCGCGGCGCGTTGCCGACCGCGAGGTGCACCCGCCGGCCGGCCAGGTGCAGGTCCTCGGCGATCTGGGCGCCTGACTGGCCGGTGCCGACGACGAGCACCGGGCCGTCCGGCAGCGCCGCCGGACTGGTGTAGGCGGCCGAGTGGACCTGGTGGAGGTCCTCGGGCAGCCGTTCGGCGAGGCGGGGCACGGCCGGGGTGTGGTAGCCGCCGGTGGCCACCACCACCTGGTCGGCGGTGATCGTGCCGGCATCGGTCTGGACCGTGAAGCCACCGGCCGGATCCTCGGCGCCGGGGCCGTCGCCGAGCGGGCGCAGCGACGTCACCGCCGTGCCCTCCCGCAGCGGCGGGTCGAAACTCGCGCGGTAGCCGTCGAGCCAGTCGATGATCTCGGATCTGACCATGAAGCCGTCCGGGTCGGGCCCGTCGTAGGCGTAGCCCGGCAGCTGGCACTGCCAGTTCGGGGTCACGAGGCAGAAGGCGTCCCAGCGGGCGTCGCGCCAGGTGTGCAGGGCCGTGTCACGTTCCAGGACGGCGTGCTCGACGCCGTCGGCGACCAGGTGCCAGCTCATCGCCAGCCCCGCCTGCCCGCCGCCGATGACGACCACGGGCAGCGTCTCGATGCCGGTCGGCGTCTGGATGCCGGTCGGCGCCGCGGCGTCGGGCGGTGTCACGCGCACCGGACCTTGCGGGCCCGCGTGCCGCCGGCCGGCGCGCCGGGACCCAGGATCGAGTGGAAGGGGTCGAGCGGGCTCGTGCCGGATGGCAGCGCCGTGTCGGGGTAGGCGTCGGGGCGGCGGTCGCGCAGGTGGAACATGCTCGCCCGGGCGGACGCGAGCATCCGCGGCAGGTCGACGGTGGCGTAGGCGACGCCGGCGGTGGTGCCGGTCGTGGCGAGCACCTCGCCGCCCGCGTCAACGACCTTGGCGCTGGCGACGAACCGCAGTGACCCGAACGACCCGGCCTGGTTCGACGACACCCACAGCACCTGGTTCTCCAGCGCGCGGGCCTGGTCGAACAGGTCGAAGCGGCGGGTCCAGCGGTCGTCGGCGAGATCGGGCGCGCGGAACGTGCGCGACGCGGGCCACGCGGAGACGCAGGCGACGATCTGCGCGCCGTCGACGGCCAGCGCCCGCGCCGCCTCCGGGAACGCCTTGTCGTAGCAGATCAGCATGCCGATACGGCCCAGCGGGGTGTCGAAGGCGGTGAAGCTGTCCCCGGCCCGGTAGGAGGCACCCTCGCCGAGAGGCTGGTGGACCTTGCGGTGCACGCCGAGCAGCCCGTCTCCATTGACGGCGACGGCCGTGTTGTACCGGGCGCCGCCGCCGTCCTCGCACAGCCCGACGACGACGACCAGGTCGCCCGCCAGCCGGGCGAGCCGGCGCAGCTGCGGGCCGTCCAGCGCGAGCGCCGGCGGAAGCGAGTCCTCGGCCGCGTCGTCGCCCGGCGCTGCCTCGACGCGCCCGGAGCCGTCCGGCGCGGGGTCGGCGGTGGGGGGTTCGGCGCCCGTCGGGGCGGGGCTGTCGTCGAGGGTGGTCAGGTATCCGCCGAGCGCCGCCTCGGGCAGGACGACGAGGTGCGCCCCCCGCGCCCGCGCGTCGTCCAGGATCGCGGCGATCCGGGTGAACGCCGCCTCGAGGTCACGACCGAACTCGGCCGCGACCGCCCCTACGGTGATCATGTTATCTCCCTGCTCGATCCGGGCCGGGATGATCCGGGCCCACTGGTCGAACCGGTCCCCCCACCGATCCACGACTCCCCCTGAGCACGGGCCCGTCCGTGGATCCGGGCCCGCCCGCCGCTCCTGTTCCGCCCGCCGGCCTCGCCGTGCCGGCGGGCCGGACCTCACGCGGCGGCTTCATGTCGCGGCCGGCCTGATGTCGCCCGCCGGCCATGCGCCGACAGGCGGCCGGACCTCTCCCGCCGGGCCGAGGCCGGTGACGGCGCCGGGCACGCCGACGGTGAGCTCGCCGTCCGGCCAGCGCAGCGCGACGCCGTCGCCGGCGACCAGCGCACCGCAGGCGGCCGTGGTCGCGGGGCCCGCGTCGGCGACACCCCGGCCGGGCTCGTCGACGGTGAACATCGCGAAGCCGGGGAAGCAGGACAGCCAGTCCGCGACACCGGCGCCGGGCGGGCGGGGAATCGCGGCCACGTCGAGCACCGCGGCACAGCCGCTGGCCTCGGTGAGCATGCCGAGGGTGCCGACCAGGCCGGCCATGCTGACGTCCTTCGCCGCGGCGGGGGCGGTGCGGGCCACGACGCTCGTGAGCCGGGCGAGCTCGTCGGCGCGCCGCGCGGTGGTGGAGTCCCACTGCCGCCCGGTGTGGCCGCGCCGCCAGTCGCCGCCCAGGTCGGCCGTCAGCGTCACTGTCTGGCCGGGCCGCCCGCCACCGGACGGCACGGGCCGCGTGGCCCGCCCGAGCGCCGTGACGGACAGCGCCGCCGGCACGCCGAACTGGGTGTGCCCGCCGAGGATCGGCAGCCGGTAGGCGCTCGCCGCGGCGCGCAGCCCGGACAGCACCCGCGCGGCGAACGAGGCGTCCCGGGCCCCGACGGCGTCGAGCAGCCCGACGGGTTCGGCGCCCATCGCCGCCAGGTCGTTGGCGTTGACGAGCACCCCGCACCAGCCGGCCCACTCCGGGTCGCGCTCGACCAGCGACGGCACGATCGCGTCGCAGGCGGCGATCAGGTCGCTGCCGGGTACCGGTGCGCCGTCGTCGCCGACGTAACCGGCCCCACCGGGGCTCAGACCGGCGAGCAGCGGGCCGAGCGGCGCCTTCGCCGCGGCCGCCTGCCGGGCGAAGCGCTCCAGCGGCCAGCGCATCAGCCGGTGCGGCACTCCGGCCACCGTGCGCGGACCGGCCGGGCGCCAGC
This sequence comes from Frankia sp. RB5, assembly GCF_059816245.1. Lineage (NCBI taxonomy): Bacteria > Bacillati > Actinomycetota > Actinomycetes > Frankiales > Frankiaceae > Frankia > Frankia sp. RB5. The sequence continues at coordinate 10,538 of NZ_JCBATA010000101.1, read as the reverse complement.
CGAGGCGGGTGAACATCGGCTCGGCTCCGGCCTGGACGGTCGCCTCGAAGCGCAGCACCCCGGCCTGCTCGGCGTAGGCGCAGGCCGCCCGGACGAGGGCCGTCCCGATCCCGGTGCGGCCGCGGGCGGCACGCGTCACCGCCAGCCGGCTGCCCTGCCACCAGCCGAGATCGGCCTCGGTGACGCAGTGCAGCCGCACGCCGCCGAGCAGCGCGCCGTCGGCGTCGCGGGCGAGCAGGACGACGGTGCGCTCGTCGTCGTCGGCGTCGTCGCGGTCGGAGCCGGCGAACAGCTCCTGCTCGGCGACGAACACCTCGCGTCGAAGCCGCTGGTAGTCGGCGAGATCGCGGCGGTCGGCGGCCGCGTCGATCGTCCACGCCGGTCGCAACCCGGCCGGCGCGGGGGTGCCGAGCAGGACCCCGCCGAGGTCCATCAGGCGGTCCATCAGGCACCCGCCGAGCGCAGCGTGCTGCACGCCCCGCAGGCCGCACAGCCGGCCCGCTGGTCCGCGCCGTGCATGCCCGCCTCGCGCAGCAGCGCCGCGACCCGGGCGGTGACGTCGGCGACGACGGCGGCGGGGGGAGGGGTTGCCCCGTCGACGTCGACGGCCAGCGTGCCCGCGATCGGGCGCAGCGGCACCACGAACGGGTAGACGCCGAGCTCGATCAGCTCGGCGGCCCCGGCGACCAGCTCCTCGGGGTCCTCCCCGAGGCCGATGATCAGATAGGTGGAGACCTGGTTGCGGCCGAAGAGCCGGACGGCCTCCCGCCAGGCGGCGCGGTACTCGGTGAGCGGCACCGAGCCCTTGCCCGGCATCCAGCGGCGGCGCACCGCGTCGTCGAGCGACTCGACGTGGATGCCGATGCTGGCGGCACCGGCGTCGCGCAGCTCGGCGAGGACCGCGGGGTCGCCGGGCGGCTCGCACTGCACCTGGATGGCGAGTCCGGGTGCGGCGGCGAGCACCGCCCGTACGCAGCGGGCCAGATGCCGGGCGCCACGGTCGCGCCCGGCGGTCGTGCCGGTGGTCATCACCAGCTGGCGGACGCCGTCGAGACGGACCGCCGCCTCGGCGACCTCGGCGAGCTGCGCCGGCGTCTTGACCGCGGTCGTCGCGCCCGCTCGCAGCGACTCCTCGATCGCGCAGAACCGGCAGCGCTCGTCGGCGCCGTACCGCACGCAGGTCTGCACGACGGTGGTGGCCAGCACGTCCGCGCCGTGCAGCCGGGCGAGCTGGTGGTAGGGGACTCCGTCGGCGGTGGTGAGGTCGTAGAACGCCGGCCGGCGCACGGGTTGGACGTCGAGCCCGAGGTCGGCCCCGTCGAGCAGCAGCCGGCCCGCGCGCAACCGGTAGCGGCTGGTCGGCACGATCGGCAGCGCGGTGCCGACCCCGCCGAGCAGGACGTGACCGTCGTCGGAGGGGCCGGCACCGCCGCGGCGGGACACGGGCGTGTCGCCCGCGTCGACCGCCACGCCGCGGACCGCGAGCTCACTTCTCAGCGCGGTGCTGGTCATCGGGTCACACCATGTAGGTGGAGTTGATGATGGCGCCCTTGCGGGCGTAGTGGATCACGGCGTCCTGCAGGTCGAGGGGGTGCGCGGGGATGACGCCGGAGATGAGGTCCTCCTCGCGGGCGCCGTGCAGCGCGAGGCCGAAGCGGCAGCAGTAGACGGTGCCGCCCTCCTTGACGAAGGTTTCCAGCGCGAGGTTGATGTTGGTCTCGCCGGGGAACGCGGCGTCGCCGGTGGTGGGGAAGCCGCGGTTGGCGACGCAGTTGATGGCACCGGGCCCGTAGAAGTAGATCGCCGACTCGAAGCCCTTGCGCAGCGCCCGGGTGGCCTGCAGGACGGCGACGAAGCTCACCGAGGACTCGTGCGCGATGCCGTGGACGAGGGTGAAGTAGCACTCGCCGTTCTCGGCCTGGTAGTCCGGGAAGATCTTGGTGCTGCCGTAGATGTTGCTGCCCTTGGGCAGGGACGGGTGCGGGATCTCTGCCAGGCTCCGGGCGATGTTCTCGGCGATCGTGTCGTCCAGCGACATGTGCTCTCCTTCGGATGCGCGGCCGCGGCGACTGATGGGCGCGGCGGACGATGGTGGCGACCCGCGGGTGCGGGCCTGGGCGGGTGAGTGGATGAGCATGCGGGGAAAGTCGGGAAAGTCGGGGAGTTTGGATGAAACTAGGGAAGGTCGGGAAAGCGGGGGCGGGCTTTCGGCGCGCCGGGTCGCGGCGGCGCCGGGTCGCGGCGGTGTCAGTCGTAGAGGGCGGCGAAGTTCGCGGTGAACACCTGACGAGCGAGTTCTCCATCGCCTACCGCGGCGCTGAGGCGGGCGTGTTCGCCGGCGTGGTCGCCCCAGGGTTCGTCCGAGGCGAACAACAGCCGGTCGTGGCCGAGGCCGCGCCGGTCCATCTCGGCGGCGAGCCAGCGCGGCGCGAATCCGATCGACCAGCTCAGGTCGGTATACACCCGCTTTCCGGCCGCGATCCAGTCGAAGAACCTGCCACCGGCCAGCTTGATGTGCCCGCTCATTCCTCCGCCGAAATGCACCAGATGGATCTTCGCTTCGTCACCGAAGCGGTCGACCAGCTTCCCGACCTGGTCGATGTCGCTCGCCGCGCCCGGGGACGTGTGGACGTGCACGATCAGGTCGTGTGCGACCGCGGCGGCGAAGATCCGCTCCAGCTGGGCGAGACAGTCGGCGTCATCGACACTGCCGCCGAGCAGGAACGTGGTCTTGAGCGCCCGCACCCCCGCTTCTCCCGCCAGGCTCAGGGCGTACCCGGTGCGTTCGGCGTCCTGGGGGCGGGGGGAGACGAACAGCCCGGCCCGGATCCGGTCGTCATGCGCGGCCGCCTCCAGGACGAGGTCGTTGAGCGCGAACGTCCGCGCCACGTCCGGCACCCCGTAGTTCGGGATGACCAGGGCACGTTCGGTGCCCTCCCGGTCGAGGTCGGCGATCAGCTGCGCCACGGTGGCGCGGGCGCCGATGTCCGGGTTCACGGCCGGACCTCCGTAGAACGGGTACGCCGGGAGTACCCCGAGGTGGCGGTGCGCGTCGGCGATCCCGGCGGGCGTCATGGAATCAGTACAAAGTTTGTGCATGTCAGGTTGATGACCCTCGGAACACATCCACGTATCGTTCGCATCCGCTTCCCCGCCGGGGCCCGCCACAGGTGGGCGGAATTGCTGCTCAGGAATTTCCTGCCCTTGACAGTGTGATCGTCTCTGGACTGTCCGGACGGCGCGCTGTATCTGCTCAGCTAACGCGCATCGCGTACATGTGACCGTAATCGGAACGGCGAAGTGTGGAAACCCTGGACGCGCACCCTGGCCGGAATCACCCGGACGGCGGTCCGGCGTCAGCGGTGGCGTGGGAGGTCGCCGCTACGGGGCCGAGTCGTCGAGACGGCCGAGTGGTCGCCGAAATCCGCTGGTCAGTCGCCACACCGGCGACAGCGAGATCAGCGGGCCGGGTCGCTGGGGGCGCCGCCGGTTCCGGCGGTGACGTCCCGCGCGGTCGCGGGATGGGTGGCATCGTCGTGGCCGGACCGTGAGGGGCCGGCATGGGGGTGGCCGGCGTGGGGGTCGGCGGCCTGCGGGTGGGCGGCCTGCTCGACCTCGAGCAGTGAGGCGGCGTGCCGCTCGGCCTCGAAGGCGGCCGTGCCGCCGCGGACCCCGAACAGCCGCTTGCTCACAATCAGATAGACCACGGCGGCGACGTTGATGACGAGGGCGCCCACCCGCAGCACGGTGATCCGCTCGGTCAGCTCGTAGACCTCCAGCGGCAGGAACGCCGAGGTCGCCACCACCGCGAAGTACTCGCCCCACCGCTTGAGCAGCCACAGCCCGATCGCCTCGACGATCTGCACCGCCGCGTACCCGAACAGCAGCAGGGCGACGAGCAGCAGCGTCTGCGGCCGGGTGTGCAGCAGGTGCCGTAGGTGATCGAGGGTCGGGGAATGGTCCAGATCGAGGTGCAGCACGTCGGCGAGCGGCTTCGCGGCGGGCACCGCCTGGTCGAACAGGTGCTGGACGCGCGCCTCGGACCGGCGGAACCGCAGGATGGCGTACCCGACGAGGACCATCAGCAGCGCCCGGACGAATCGTTCCAGCGCGAGCAGCCGCAGCACCGTCGCGTCCCGCAGCGCCCGGCCGCGCAACAGCACCGGCGCGTCCTGCGCGGGCCCGGTGAGCTTCGGGTCGCCGGGCACGAAGTCGCCGCAGCGCAGGCAACGCCAGCTCGGCCCGGCCGGAGTCGGCGCGGTCAGCCGTTCCGCCAGCTCCCGCTCGTCGGGCCGATACGTGACATGCCCCTTGCGGGCACACGCCCGCAGCTCCCAGTCCACCCGCGCACCCCTCCGACCCCGTGTCGACGCGGAGTCTCCCATCTGAGCACCACCACCGGCGTCCCTGTGACGCTCGGCCGACAGGCCGGGTGACCGGGGCCCGCCGGCCGCCGCGTTGCCATTGCGGCACGAAGGTTTGTCGGGAGTGGGGCGGGTTGCGCATGCTAGGTGCGCAGGTGACAGACCGTGCCGGAGACAGGAGCGGACGTGCGGATGGATCACGAAGCGGAACTCGACGAGGGACGGGACAGCGCCGCCGCGGGCCAGGCCGGCCACGGGCGGCACTGGATTCACGACGTCGATCCCTCGACCGATCCCACCGAGATGTGGGAGCGCTTCTACACCGAAAGCGAGCCGTGGAGCGGACGGGCCAACCCCGCCCTCGTCGACGAACTGGCCGAACGCCCGTCGCCCGCGGGCCCGGGCACCGCGCTCGACCTCGGCTGCGGCACGGGCGGCGACGCGATCTGGCTGGCCGGGCAGGGCTGGCGGGTCGACGCGGTGGACATCTCCCCGACCGCGCTGGAGCGGGCAGCCGGCGCGGCGCGGGCGGCCGGTGTCGACGACCGGATCCGCTGGGCGTGCCACAACCTCGACGCCGACTTCCCCGCCGGCGCGTGGGACCTGGTCACCACGTCCTACCTGCACTCCCCGGTCCGGCTGGACCGGGAGGGGATCCTGCGCCGGGCCGCGGCCGCGGTGGCCCCGGGCGGCAGCCTGATCATCATCGGCCACCTGGGCTTCCCGTCCTGGATGACCGAACCGCCGCCGCACGCCGACCTGCCGACCCCCGAAGAGATCGTCGCCGCGCTGGACCTCGACGGCTGGCGCGTCGTCGCCGCCCGCGCCGTGGTCGTCCCCAGCGTGCCGTCCCCCGACGGCGAACCGGGCACCCGGACGGACTCGGTCGTCCGCCTACACCGCACCGGTTGACGGGCGGGAGCGGGCCCGCAGGTGGACCCGCTGCCCCTGGGCCCCGAAGATGCTGAGGAACTCGACGGAATGTTCGTCGGCCCCGCCGAACCAGTGCGGGACGCGGGTGTCGAACTCGGCCGCCTCACCCGCGGTGAGGACGAAGTCGTGCTCGCCGAGCACGATTCGCAACCGTCCGTTCAGCACGAACAGCCAGTCGTAGCCGTCGTGGCTGCGGGGATCGGGATCCTCCGTCCGCGGGCCGGCCGCGATGATGTGCTTGAACGTCTGGATGCCGCCGGGACGGTGCGACAGCGGCAGGATGGTGATGTTGCCGCGGGTGATCGGCTTGCCGTGCACCCGCGGGTCACTGGCGCAGGGCGCGCCGACGAGGTCGTCCAGCGGCACCTGGTAGATCCGGGCCAGCGGCAGCAGAAGCTCGAGGGTGGCCCGGCGCTGCCCGGACTCGAGCCGGGACAGCGTGCTCGCGGAGATCCCGGTGCCGGCCGACAGCTCGGCGAGCGTCATCTCCCGCTCGTGCCGCAGCCGCCGCAACCGCGCCCCGACCTCGGCAAGCGTCCGCTCCAGCTCCGCGCCGTCGGGCCCTCGTGCCATGTCGGCAAGGCTACGTCCCCACCCGAACGGACCGGAGCGCCGCGGGGACCGCGTCCGTCGGGGTGCACGCCCCGGCCAGCGGCCTCACCCATGGCGACCGTCGGCTGGGAGCGGCGATGATCGGCACCGGGGTCGACCTCGACCGGTACGTCGCATATCGGGCGCACTTCCCGTGGGCGGGAAGTGCGCACGGGGGACAGCGGCATCGTGTCGCGAACTCGCGGTTCCTCGTCCGGTTTGCCCCGGATTATGCGACACGGGCCGCCGTGACACTGGCGATCTGTCGAGATCGACGCCAGGAACCGTCGTGGCCGCGCACGAGGGGCGTGGCCTGCCAGCCAGGGTCGGGTTTTCCCCACCCCGACGCTCGCCAGGCGGCTGGCGACCACCCGGTACATCCGTTACAGGGCTGGCCGATGTGCGTTATCCAGGCGAAACACCTCCAGTCGATCCTCATCTGAGAAGAACTTCTCAGTTAGGAGACGGGATGAATATGACCTCCCTCCGCCGTCGGCTGGCGGTGAGTGTGCTGGCAGGCGCGTTGGGGCTCGTCGCGGCCGGGTGCGGAGGCTCCGGAGGAAGCTCCGGGTCGTCGGCATCGTCCGGCGACCCGGTCAAGGTCAACATCTTCGAGATCGCCCAGGCCGACATCGTCACCACCGTCGAGGCCGCGTTCAGGAAGCGGGTGACCAGTGCACTCGCGCCTCGAAAGGTCAGCTTCTCGGTCAGCAACGCGAACGGGGACCCGTCGCTGGTGCAGAGCATCGCGCGCAACCTGTCGCGCTCCGACTCCTCGCTCATCGCCGTCATCGGCACGCCGGCCGTCATCGCGATGGCGCAGCAGGACTCCAGACATCCGATCATCGCGCTGGCGATGGGCGATCCCGTCGGCGGCAAGGTCGCCGACAGCCTCGACCGCCCCGGCCACAACGTGACCGGGACGATCGACTTCATCGATCCGGCCCGGCTGCTCGACGAGCTGGCCCAGGTGAGCCCCGCCCCCAAGCGGATCTCGACCATCTACGACCCGTCCAACGAGAACAGTCAGGTCTGGGTGGCCGCGCTTCGCAAGGCGATCAAGGCCCGACCGGGGCTGTCGCTGCGCGAGGCGACCATCGCCGGCAGCGCCGACGTCCAGAGCGCCGCCCGTTCCCTGGTCGGTCGGACGGACACGATGCTGATCGGGCCGGACGCCGCGGTCGCCACCGGCACCGCGGCGGTCGGCGCCGTGGCCGCGACCAACTCCATCCCGCTCTACCTCACCTCCGGGGTCGCGACGACGCGTGGCGTGCTGGCGACACTTGGGCCGAGCTACGCCGAGCTCGGCTCGGCCGCGGGTGACCTCGCCGCGAAGGTGGTCGCCGGCGCCAAGCCCGAGACCACGCCCTTCGGCCGGCCGGGCCGGCTGATCTGGGAGGTCAACCCCGAGACGCTCACCGCGCTGCACCTGACCCTGCCGGCGACGGCGAGGTAGCGCCGATGCACTACCTTCTCACCGACACCCTGATCGCGGGGCTCCCGCTGCTGCCGGTGGTGATGGGGATCTACCTCGTCATCCGGATCCGGCAGGACTTCGACCTCACCGTCGACGGCAGCCTCACCCTCGGCGGCGCGGTAGCCGCGGTCTCCCTCAACCACGGCCTGCCCGTTCCGGTGGCGATCATCGCGGCCATCGCCGCCGGGATGCTCGCCGGTCTGGTCACCACAACGCTGCACCTGGCGTTCCGCGTCCCCGTCATCCTGGCCGGACTGGTGATGAGCATCGGGATGAGGACCCTGAACCTGCGCGTCCTGGGTCGGCCCTCGACCAGTCTCGACGCCGGCGCCGGCCTGTTCGGCGGCCTGAGCGGTCTGGCACCGACCGCCCACGACTGGATCGTGATCGCGATTCTCGCGGCGTTTGCCCTGGTGTTCCTGGCCGGCGTGAGTCTGCTGCTGCTCACCGAGGTAGGACTGGCCCTGCGGGCCACCGGCGTCAACGTCGGCATGGCCCGGGCCCAGGGGGTCGACGACCGGCGCTCGCTCGCGCTGTGCCTCGCGCTCGCCAACGCCGGTGCCGGTCTGTCGGGAGCGCTCATCGTGCAGTCCCAGGGCTTCGCGGACAGCTCCACCGGCACCGGCACGCTGCTCGCCGGGATCGGAGCGGTGCTGCTCGGCGAGCTGGTGGCCCGGCCCGGCTCCGCCTCGCGGGTCGGCCGGGTGGCGCTGAGTGTGCTCGCCGGCACCGTGCTCTACCGGGCGATCCTGGTCGGCGCGCTGCGGGCCGGGTTGGAGGCCACCGACCTCGACGGGATCACCGCGCTGATCCTCGTCGCGGCGGTCGCCGTCAACCGGTACCTGCCGACCCTGAACAAGATCCTGCCCCGCCCACGTTCGCGCGCCGCGCCGGGAGCCAGATCGTCGCCCCCGGTCCGGTCCACGGCGTCGCGGCGCCCCGAACCCGTCGCCGAGGAGGTCGGCTGATGCTGTGCCTGGAGAACATCCGGCTCGTCCACAACCCGGGCACGCCGACCGAGGTCACCGCCCTCGACGGCCTCGACCTGCACATCCCGGCCGGCCAGTTCGTGACGGTGGTCGGCAGCAACGGTGCCGGGAAGAGCAGCCTGGTCAACGTCGTCTCCGGGGTGCACCGCCCCCGGTCCGGCCGCGTGATCATCGATGGGCGGGACGTCACGAGACTGCCCGACCACGCTCGGGCCGCCTGGATCTCCCGGGTCTTCGACAACCCGCTCGCCGGCACCGCGCCGGAGCTGTCCCTCGCGGACAACCTCGCGCTGGCGATGGCCCGCGGCGGCCGGCGGCGGCTGCGTCCCGCGCTGACCCGTCAGCGCCGCGAGCTCATGCGCGCCCAGCTCGCGACGCTCGGGCTGGGACTGGAGAACCGGCTGACCGACCCGGTCGCGCTGTTCTCCGCCGGACAGCGACAGAGCGTGACGATGCTGATGGCGGGGCTCACCCAGCCGAAGCTGCTGCTGCTCGACGAGCATCTCGCCGCCCTCGACCCGCGTACCCGGGCCCGGGTACTGGAGCTGACCGTCCGGATGCACGACCGGCTCGGCTGCGCCTCCCTGATGATCACGCACAGCATGCGCCAGGCGATCGACGTCGGCGACCGGCTGCTGGTGATGGCCCGCGGGCGGGTGGTCTTCGACGCCGCCGGCCCCGACAAGACGAACCTGACCCCGTCCGACCTGGTCGACATCATCGCCGGCCTGGGAGACGCACCCACCGACCGCCAACTGCTCGCCGGCTGAGGCGAGAACCGGGAGCCCTGATGGAAACCTTTGTCAGCTTTGCCTCGGCCGGGACGTTCGCCACGGTCGGGGAGATCTACGACGCCGCCCGCGCCGCGCTGCCGCCCGAGATCTGGGACTTCCTGGACGGGGGCGCGGGCGGCGAGCAGACGCTGCGGGCCAACCGGGCGGCCTTCGACCGCTGGACCCTGCGACCCCGGCTGATGACCGGAGTCGCCGAGCCCGACCTGTCCACCACCTTCCTCGGGATCGCGTTGTCGATGCCGGTGCTGACCAGCCCGTTCGGCGCCGACCGCCTGCTGCATCCCGAGGGGCACCTCGCCGTCGCCCGGGCGAACGCGAAGGCGGGGGTCGCCTCGATGGTGCCCGAGGCCGGCTCGTTCTCCTGGGAGGAGGTGACAACGGCGGCGCCGGCCGCGGCCCGCATCGCCCAGCTGCACCCGATGGGCAACGTGGCGAACTTCACCGCGATGCTGGACCGGGCGGCCGACGTCGGCTTCGCGGCCCTGTGCCTGACGCTGGACTGCCCGAGCGCCGGCTGGCGCGAGCGCAACATGCGCAACCGGTTCGACGTGGACGTCGAGACGGTCAGCGGCAACTACCCGCATGCCACCGCCGAGGACCTGGCCGACACCCTCGGCCAGCTGTTCATCCGGCACGAGCCGGTCTGGACCTGGGACGAACTGGCCGAGCGGACGTCGTCCTCGCCGCTGCCGTGGATCGCGAAGGGCGTGCTCACCGGCCCCGACGCGGTGCGGGCGGTGCGCGCCGGCGCGGCCGCGGTGCTGGTGAGCAACCACGGTGGGCGCCAGCTCGACGCGGTGCCCGCCGCGCTTGAGGCGTTGCCGGAGGTGGTGGCGGCGGTCGGCGGGACGGTGCCGATCGCGCTCGATTCCGGGATTCGCCGCGGCAGCGACGTGGTCAAGGCGCTCGCCCTGGGCGCCGACGTCGTCGTCCTGGGCCGGGCGGCGGCGATGGCGCTGGCGGCGGGCGGGGAGGAGGCTCTCGCCCGGCTGCACGAACTGCTGCGGGAGGAGATCTCCACCACCATCAAGCTGCTCGGCGCGGCCAGCGTGGCCTACCTGGACCCGAGCATGATCACCCCTGCCCCGCGGGTCACGCCATGGTGACCGGGAAACGTAGCGTGCAGGCCGCGCCCTTCAGGGCGGGGTCAGCACATCAACTCCGGCGTCAGGATGACAACGGCATGATGTATTCTTTCAGGCATGGGGAACCGGGTGGTGAAGCGGGCATACCGCTACCGCTTCTACCCGACACCGGAACAGACCACGCAGCTTTCCCGTACTTTCGGCTGCGTGCGCTACGTGTACAATCGTGCGCTGGCCGAACGGCACCGGGCCTGGTCTCAGGAACAGCGGCGGGTCACCCACGCCGAAACCGACAGGATGCTCAC
>NZ_JCBATA010000100.1:0-18677 GCF_059816245.1 Frankia sp. RB5 | reverse complement strand
CGGGGGTGCAGCGGCTCCTCGCGGACGATGATCCGCAGGCCGGGGATGTTCTCGGTCCAGGCCGACAGGTCGAGCAGGCCGGTCAGTTCGGCGACCTGCACGCCCTTCGCGATCTTACCGTCCTGGCCGATCCCGGGGGTCCACGCCTTCTTCGGGATCCGGGCGATCGCGTCCAGCTCGGTGTCGCCGCACGACCAGCCGACCGAGAACTCCCAGTGCCGGCCGCGTTTCCCGCCCCCGGAGACGATGTACTCGAGCAGCTTGTGGGAGAACCCGGCGCCGTCGACGCGGATGAACACCTGGCGGCGGTACGGCCCGGGGACCCGGGAGATCCCCAGGTCGAGGGTGGCGATGTTGTCGGCGGCGTCGTTCGAGGTCGCGTTGCCGGGGCGGGGGTCGATGGCGATCACCTCGTCGGTGTTGTCGCAGCTTAGGACGTTCGGGTTGAAACCCGTCCCGCCCTTGTAGGTCGGTTTCGCGTTCTCCTTGTCGCTGGCGGCGAAGACGATCGAGGCATCGAGGTCGAGGACCGTGACACCCGTCAGTTCCCTGCCGGCGACCTTCAGCCACGGGAAGCCCTCCGGGCGGGCGGCCAGGAGCGACCAGGAGTCGCGGCGGAACGCGGCGATCTCCCGGTTCATCCGGGCAAGCTCCTCGGTGCCGGCCTCCTTCAGGGCCCGCCACACCGTCGGGTTCGAGGGGACCGGGCCGGTCACCGGGGCGAGGTGGCGCAGCCCCTGGAAGTCGCTGATCATCTCCCCGCCCGCGAGCAGAGCCAGGGCCACGTCGACGAAGAGCTGGCCGCGGTCGTAGTCCGGGCTGAACCCGCGGCGGCGCAGAGCCCGCGACAGCCTCGCGCGCAGTCCGGTCTTCTCGGCGAGCAGCCGGACCGGCAGCAGCCCGACCATCGCGACCAACCGGTCATCGTCGCCGACGAGCTCGAGGCCGGCGTCCCACGAAGTACTCTGCACGGACGAGGTGCACCTGTTCTCAGCTCGATGGGGTCCTAGACAAACCACATCCTTGCTGGTCAGGTGCACCTCGCCGCGTTTAGGGCAAGATCAGACCCGGCGGACCGTCACCCTCGACGAAAGACATAGGTCAGGTCTGCGATGGGGTGGTCGGGCCGTGGTGGTTGAAGGCCGCGGCCGCGGTGGGGTCGTCGTCCGTTGTAGTGGGCGGCGTACTCGGCCAGGACGGTGCGCAGGTGCCGTTCACCGAAGATCAGCATCCGGTCGGTGACCTCGGTCCGAACGGTTCGGACGAACCGTTCCGCGTAGGCGTTCGCCCGCGGAGTCCGGGGCGGGATCTTGACGGCGGTGATGCCGGCGCCGGACAGGACCGCGTCGAACGACGCGGTGAACTGCCCGGCCCGGTCACGGACCAGGAACTGGAAATCGGCGACCCGATCACCGAGGTCCATCAGGAGGTTCCGGACTTGCTGGGTGGTCCACGGTCCGTCGGGATAGGCGGTGACCCCGAGGATGTGGACGGTGCGGGAGCCGACCTCCAGGACGAAGAAGCAGTACAACCGCCGCAGCGTCACGGCGCAGTCCACATGGAAGAAGTCGACGGCCAGCATGGTCGATGCCTGGGTGCGCAGGAACTGCCGCCACGTCGTGTCGGTCTGCCGTTTCGGAGCCGGGGGCAGCCCCAGGGACGTCAGGACCCGGCGGATCGTGGAGGCGCTCACCCGGTGGCCGAGCTTGAGCAGCTCGCCCTGGATCCGCTGGTACCCCCACGTCGTGTTCTCGGTCGCGAGCCGTCCCATGAGGGTCACGATCTCCTTGCCGACCGGTGGCCGGCCCGTCCGCTGCGGATGGGTCCATTTCCGTGTGATCAGACGGCGGTGCCACCGTAGGACGGTGCCAGGGGTGACCAGCCGGTGCGCTCGCAGCGTCGTCGGGAGAACCCTGATCAGTGCGGCGAGCACCGCGCGGTCCGCCCAGTCCAACCGCGGCTTGGGCTGGGTACGGCGCAGCACCGCGACCTCATGCCGCAACACGAGCAACTCGATGTCCTTCGACGCCGACGAACGACCGAAGATGACCAGCCAGCCGCACACCCGAACAAAGATCAGATAGAGCAGGCGGATGGACATAGCTGACCATCATGCCGGCAGCCCGCTCCGTCGCGTCAGCCCAGGTCACAGGCCCAAGCAGACTTCTGGCACCCCACAGGGTGGGGGCGGCGAGGCGGACGGCGTCGCTGCGGATGCGCAGGTACATGCGCCGGTCGGTGAGGTCGGCGCCGTCGACGGTGACGGGGCCGCCGGCCTGGCGGATGCCGTCGAGGGCGGCGAGTAGAACGTCGAGGTTGTCGACGGGCCGGTAGCGGTCGGACAGCACCGCGCGGGCGATGCCCGGGCCGCTGCCGGTGGAGGGGCGCAGGGCGCGGACGAGCAGGGTGCGGTCGTGCTGGGCGGGGTGCTGGAGCCAGCCGTTGATGTTCGCGTCGTAGAGGGGGAGGTGGGTCTCGCGCAGGCGGCGGAGGTAGGGCAGGGGGATCTGGAGCTTGTCGGCGAGGCCTTCGTCGGCGACGGTGGTGGGGGTGTAGGTGCCGTCGGTGAGGTCGACGCCGTCGGGTCCGAGGACCGGGTCGGTGCCGGTGAGGATGAGGCTGCCGTCGCGGGCGGTGATGGTGCTGGCGGGGGCGACGACGTCGAGCTGGTGGGGTCGCTCGGTCTGCAGGAGAGCGACGAGGTCGTCGAGGCTGGCGTTGCGTCCGGTTCCGGTGAAGCGCTGTTCGTCCATCACATGCTCCTCAGGTGAAGAGAGGGAAATAGGGGTTTACGGGCATGGCTGTTCAGGCGTTCCCGGGTGGGAGCGCCGTGGGTAGTGGAAAGGAAGGGGTGGGGTGGCTTACCAGGCGATGTCGAAGTGGACGTCGCGGGGAAGGGTGTAGCCGCGGGCGCAGAAACGGCAGTAGAACCGTGGCGCGGTGGCGTCGGTGAGATCGAAGGCGCTGTCCTGGTCGTCGTCACCGGACAGGGTGATGAACCACAGCGGCCGGTCGCAGGCGGGATCGTCGACGCGCCGCAGGGTGCTGTCGAGGACGGGCCGGGAGGAGTAGAGCCATTCCTGATGGGTGAGACCGGCGCCTGACGCGCAACGGGGGCAGTGGAGGTGCCGTGCGCCGTCCGGGCCGGTGGTGACGAGGAGTTCGCCTTGGGGTGGCTCGGCGAGGATACCGTTCTCCATGCCGCTGATCTGGACGACGAAGTCGCCGTGATCGGCGGGTCGGGTAATGGTCAGGAGCGGCGGTTGGACGTCGTCGTGCCATTCGACGCGGGGATGGTGTGCGGGATCATTCATAGGAATCGAACCTGTAGGCGTCGGTGGCGGGTCAGAGCTGGGTGTATCGGCAGGGAACCTTCACGGTGTTGTGTCGTCCGGTGCAGGTGATGGTGCCGAGGCGCCGGTCGTCGACGGCGAGCTTGGCCCGGGCGAGGGCCTCGTAGTCGTCGATCCTGGAGGCGTAGAGCGCTTCATGGTGGGCGTGTCGGTCGTCGGCGACGGGGGTGTGCGGGAATGCTTGTGCCCACATCCGGAAGTACAGCCCGGCGGCGGGAGAGTTCAGGGGCACCTGTGTGCTGATGTCGGCGCACAGGCAGCAGACCTCGGCGGCGGTTCCGGGCCGGGTGTCCTCACCGCGGACGACACGGCCGAGGAGTTCCTGGCAGTGGGAGCGGTAGACGAACGCGGAGGTCATGCGGGGAAGCGTCGGGCGAAGAAGACTGAAGCTGTGGAACAGGGTGTCCCGATGGTGGGGATACCGGGCGCAGGCGCTGTCGATCTCCTCCTCGGCAAGGTCGATCAGGTTGAGCGATGCCGCCAGGGCACTGCTGATCTCTGGGACGAGCTCGGAAAGCGTGATGGTGTCAGGGGACTTATCCATGAGACTTCCTCGTGATGGGTAGAAAATGGGGTGGATGTAGGCCTGCGGCGCCGCCATACGAGCGGGCCTGAAAGTGCGTTGAGGATGTTCGCCTAGGCGGGTCCGGATGGAAAGTCCGGGGTCGGGGGTTGATCGGGTTCGGGTGTCTGCGGTCCGGGGTTGTTCGCGAGAGGAACGGGAGGCTCGATGGCCTGTCTCCGTAGCCGCGCGTGGACGTGCCGGATCATTGCAATCTCGGGGGGAGCGAGGTGGACTCCTTGCGCATGGAGACGCACGGTGACGTGGTTCAGAAGACCGTTCCACTCATCATCGGCGATCAACGTGGTGCAGGCCGAGCACAATGCCCAGGGGTCATCGCTGCTGGAGATCGCGGTGATGCGAACGGTTCCGGAGACGAAGAGCAGGGAGGTGACGGGCTCGGCGTTGCAGGTGTCGCACCGATAGTGCGGTTCAGCGAGAATCGGCCGCGGCTCGTGGGTGCCGTCCTCCTCCTGGCCGAAGGCGTGTACCCAATACTGGTAGCCGTCCGGATGGTCGACCCGGTTCAGAGGTCGGCGGCAGCTCCCACAGGAGATCTGCATGGGCGGTTCCCTCCTTGATGTGGTAGCGGGAAAGAGATGCGTGAAACGAAAAAGACCTCGGCCGGTGAACCGACCGAGGCGCTTCGAACTGAGGGGTGCTGCTTGCGGAGCTGGTCAACGTGCCGCTGTCGAACCAGGTGATGCGAAGTGCGGGGCGCATCGCCCGGCCACGAAGCCGTCCGGGTGGCCGTATGGCCGGGCGTGCTGCTTTCCTGGCCGCCGCGGGTTCTCGCCGGCTGTCAAGCCCTTGCCCCGAAGGGGGCGGCCGAAGGCCGCGGCTTGCGGCCGGTGAGGTTCCGCGGCATCTTTCGTGGCAGCTCGCCCGGCCGGTCCACCCGGATCACACCGGCGGGCGAGGTGTCCGTCGTGGTGTCGTCGACGGGGCGGCCCTGCCCGTCAAGGTGGCAGCCGTCTGCTCGCGGTGTCGGGTAGGCCGTGTGGCACCCGACGGCAGAGGCGGAGACGTTGCGGGTATCCGGGTGGGCGTCTGCGCCAGGCGCGGCGACTCTCAGGGAAGCGGGAGTGTCGTGTCGGGTGGAGGGGGGTCGAGGGCGGGCATTGTTAGCGCGGGGAGGCCGGGGTCGAGCGTGGGATCCGGTGTCTCGACCGGGGTGACGGGGCCGAGGATCGGTCCGGTCGCATGGTGGACGACGGTGGCGGCTTCCCGCAGGGTCAGCAGGTGCTCGCCGGGGATCAGATCGAGATGTGCGGCGGTCCGCGCGGCGATGAGGGTGTGCAGGTCGGGCCAGGCGGTTCCCGTGACCGGGACGACGTCGCTGGCGGCGATCTCACGAGGCGCGGCGCCCGCCTCGACCGGCTGGAACTCGTAGGTGAGACCGTCGGCGTTCAGGAAGGCACGCAGGACGGTGCCGCCCTGGCTGGCGGGATCGTCGATGGTGGCGATCAACGCGCCGTAGACCAGATGTGTCGGCGCGATGGGCGGGTCGACGGCGGTGTCCTTCGCCGCGAGCGTGAGGGAGACGTGGGTGGCGGGTGTGGCGATGACCAGGTCCGGTAGGGATCGCCAGGGATGGCCGGGGAGGTCCGCGAGATCGGGACGCCACACGTAAAGTTTGCTGCCCTGTTCCAGGAGGGCCGTGCGTACGGTGCCGGTGGCGCCGGGCAGGCCTGGGGGTCCCTGGATCACCACGCGGCTGCCCTTGCGGATGGGTTGTTCGGCCATCAGATCGGCCAGGTACCAGCCGGCATCGAGTGCCGCTCGCTGCCGGTCGGTCAGGGGTGTCGGGCGCGGCGTGATCAGGTCGGTGACGACGGCGCGGACCGCGGCGTCGGAGCTGGGGTCGGTGTGGCTGGGCACCGTCGCGGATCGCCCCGAGAACACGACGAGCCCCTCGTGGCGGACGCGATAGGACAGCTTCAGGGCAAGGGTGTCGGGGGAGCTGCCGCGCACCGTGACAGCCTCCGCGGCCATGATCTCCACCTGGATATCGCAGCCGGGATCCATCCAGCTGCGCAACGGGGGATCGGCGTGTTGCAGCCGGCCGTAGGTCGTGGCCGCGGAACCAGCCAGATCGACGCGGCTGGCCCGCCACGGCCGCAGGTCGGCGCGGGTGGCCACCTGCGCGGGCACGAGCGTGGGGTAGGAGGCGACGAACGAGGGATCGGGCTCGGCGGTGCGCAGCCGGGCGCGCGTGCGGGCGTCGAGGGCGAACCCCAGGTGGCCGTCGATCTCGTCGAGATCCGCTTCGACCTGCACCGCAGGCGCGCGCATCGTCGTGAACAGGTCCGCGGTCACCCGCTCTCGTCCCTGCGGCGCCAGGGTACGGCGCAGGCGCCACCACCCGCCGGGAACGGTCAGCTTCACCGGGGAAGAATCCCGCGCGTAGCCGACGGGAATCGGATCCGCGCCGGTCACAGCGTGGCCTCGCCGCGGCGGATGGTCATCAGATGGGGAACGCTGGTGGGCGGTGGCAGGGTCGCGGGGAGCGTGCATGTCATAGGAGGCCGGCCCTTCCTGCACGGTGACGTGTAGCAGATGAAGTGCCGGCCGCACTGGTTGCGGAACACCCCGGACAGGAAAGTGGGCATGTACGTGAGCGCCGCGTACTCTGTGGCGACATCTGGCCGGAGTGATGGGCGTCAACCCACGGCTCGGCATTGTGCTGACGGTGTGGTCCGCGCGCTGTTTCCGTATCTCCCCAAAGGTGCGATCACGGTGTTGGAGAAGTACCCGCTCGCCACTGTGGAAGAGATACCCGCCACGCCGAATCAGGGACTTCACGACCTGCGCGGGCGGGCGCGATGACTATCGCGGCACGAGGCATTCCTCGACAGGCTCGGCCAGATGTCGCTGCCCGACATGCGGTAAACCGAATCCTGAAATTGATCATGCGGAGTCGCTGCCACCCGCCGACCCCATGGTGATCACTATTCTGGAGACGGCGGGAGCGATGGACCTCCTCGCCTACTACCTGCGCGCCCATCTCCGTATCGGCTCGGCGTCTGCCACGGTGAGCGGCGGCGGGACTTTCGCGCCCGCGGCCACCTGACCTGACGGTCTGCCGCGAATCGTGCCCCGCAGGTTCTCTCGACGCCGCACCGCGCGTACTTCGCGTCTTCCGAGGCGACGAGGTAGCGAGTTCGGGTTCGAGGCGGCCGGTCAGACTGTCGTGTCGGGTGGCCGGGCGCGGAGCGCAGCGAGCCGGGTGGCACGGATGCGGGCTGCGCCTGCCAGCGTGGCGAGGTCTGGCATGCCGGCGGCGTCGGCGAGGGTCCAGCCGTCGAGGCGCTCGCGGATCTCGACGAGGCGCTTGTGGACGAGGATGGCGACGACGCCGTGCGCGGCGAGCTCGGCGAGGAGGGTGTCGGCGGGCAGGCCGGCCCGCTGGCGGGCGAGGGCACGTTCGGCGAGGACGCGCATCGGATCGGTGGCGGGGCGGCTCGCCAGATCCAGGATGATCGGATTGGAAGGCTGGTTCATGGCAGGTCGATTCCAGGCGTTGGGTCGGGGAGCGGGTCGGGCCCTGTGGGCGCGGCGGCGGGTGCGCGGGGTGGGTCTGCTGGCTGGGGCGTACTGGTGGCCGGGTCGTGGGAATCGGTGTCGGGTCCCGTGGGTGCTGAGGCGGGTGTGGCTGATGGATGCGTGGCGTGCGGCGTGGGGTCCGCCGTGTCGATGAGGGGGGCGGGGTTCATGGGCGCGGTCGCCGGCGTGGTGGCGTCGGAAGGTCCCGTGGGCTGGGGCGTGGTGTCGTCCGGGGTGATCGGGCGGTCGGCCTCGCTGAGTGGGCTGGGTGCATCGGGCGGGGCCGAGGGTTGGGGGGTGCTGTCAGCCGGGGCGTTGGGAGGGGAGGCGGGGACTGTGGGTGGAGGCGGCGTGTCCGCAGGGGCCGGTGGTGTGGGTGGGTCGTGGTGGGGCAGTCGGGTCGGTGGCGGTGTGGGGTTGCTGAGGTAGTCGGGGATGTGGTGGGCGGCGACGGTGATGGGTGGTTCGTGGCCGGTGAGGAGTCGGGGTGCGCGGGCGGTGAGGTGGTGGCGGAGCTGGTCGGGGGGGTGCATGAGGGCGTGGGTGAATCTGCGGGTGGGGACGCGGATCCAGCCGTGGTGGAGGTCGCCGACGATGGTGTGTTCGGCGGTGTGGGTGAGGCTGGTGGTGACGGGTGGCGAGGCGGGAAGGGCGGCTTCGTGACCGGGGTGCTGTTGGTCGAGGGTGGCGATGAGGGCGTGTTGGGCGGCGGTGTAGGCGGCGAGGGGGTGGGGGTAGGGGCCGCGCAGGAGGAGAGCGGTGTCGCTGATCTCGTGGAGGTAGCCGTACCAGCTGAGGTAGCGGGTGACGGCGGGTTGGTTGGTGCGGGGTGTGGAGCTGGTGGAGGGGAGTGCGCGTGGGGGGTGGATCTCGGCGGTGAAGCCGATGACGTCGCCGAGGTCGACGGCGCCGGCGAGGAAGCCGCGGCCGTAGGCGGCGGGTTCCCAGAAGGCGCTTGCCCAGCCGCGGGTAGCACGGGGGTCTGGCCAGAGGGTGGCCACGCGGATGTCGGCGCCTGCATAGGGGTGGAAAGGCAGGTCGAGGAGGAGCTGGCCGCGTAGGAGCCGGAAGGCGCGCAGCGGTGGGGTCTCGGATGGCGACGGGCCGGTCACGGTGCCGTCGGCGGCGTGGCGTCGCCGTCGTCGGAGATCCGTGGACGAGCCGCGCCGTCGCTGTCCTCAGACGCGGGTGATGGCTCCGCGCCGTCGCCGAGCGGCAGGGTGGGCGCCGATGAGAGAGGTGGACGGGGGGCTGCCCGTTGGGCGAGGAGTTGTTCGATCAGCCGGTCCGCGGCGGCGGTGTCCGTCGAACTGGTCTCGGCCGGCACGGTGGGCGATGTGGCAGGAGCGAGGGACAGCGCCGGTGCGGAGGGCGGGGTGCTTGCGGGGGTGACGCGGCGGCGGGCGGCTTGGCGGGCGAGGGCGCGGCCGGTCCGGCGGAGCTCGGCGGTGGCGAGGGTGTGCAGGTCGGGGTCGAGGTACCAGTAGCGGCCGTGCAGGTGGGCGGGGGGAAGGGTGTTGTGGATGAGAAGGGCCTGGCCGGGGGCGACTTGGTGGAGGAGGGCGGCGGGGAGGAGTTCGAGGCGGGTGGGGGCCTGGGAGACGCTGCGCCGCCCGCCGTTGCCGCCGCCGGCGGTAAGGCTGGGGGTGTCGGTGGAGGTGCTGGTCGCCGCGATGTGTTCCTGGCCGAGCAGGCCGCTGGCGTAGTCGAGGGTGGACCGGTCGGACTGCCCGGCGAAGAAGATCTTGGTGATGGCGTTGGAGATGACGATGTCGGCTTTCGGGCCGTAGGCGGCGTCGATCTGGGCTTTGGACTGGTAGACGAGCAGGAGTTGGATGCCGATGCCGGCGCAGGTGGAGATCCGTCCGGGCAGGTTCTGCATCGGCCAGTTCCCGGCTTCGTCGAGGACGATGAGCAGCGGCGGGTCGAGGGGGATGTTGGTGCGGCCGACGTGGGCGTAGGCCTGGCGCATGAGGTCGTCGACGAGGCCGCCGAGGACGGGGGCGAGGCGTTCGGCGTCGTCGAGGTCGGCGGCGAGGTAGAGGGTGTTGGTCCGCTGGTTGTCGTCACCAGGGTCGAGGAGCCAGCCGAGGGTGAGGTGGGAGGCGACCGCGGAGGCGGCGACGTCGGGTTCCTGCCAGGGTTGGATCATCTGACGGGCGACGAGGTAGGTGGAGGACACCTGTTTGCGGTCGGCGGCCCACAGGCCGGTGAACGCGGAGAGGACCTGGGTGCCATCAGCGGCGACGCCGGGGTCGAGGTGATTGGCCAGGGGGGTGAGGACGGCGCGGACGGGGTCGCGTTCCATGCCGACGATCCAGCGGACGACGGTGTCCATGCCCAGGCCGACGGTGGCGGCGCCCCAGAACAGGCTGGCGAGGAGGTCTTCGGCGGCGGCGGTCCAGAAACCCATATCGCTGGAGCTGCCGGACGTCCAGGCGGTGGCGTTGACCAGGGAGCGGGCGGCGCGCCGGGCGCCGGCCAGCGTGCGGGCGCCGTCGAGCGGGGACCAGGCATCGGTGGGCTGTCCGGTGGCGCGGGTCGGGTCGAACACGGCGACGCGGCCAACGCGGCGGCGGCGTTCGATGGTGGCGCCGAGCAGGTCGTTTTTGACGGACAGGGCGATGAGCGGGCCGTCCCATTCCAGGATCGCCGGGATCGCGAGCGCCGCGGTCTTGCCGCACTGGGACGGTCCGATGACGATCGTGGTGCCGCGCTGGCCGCGGCGCCGTCCGGCTTTGCGAACGCGCCAGCGGGGCACGGCCCGGTCGAGGGGACGAGAGGAGTCCTCGGTGGCGATCAGGCGTGCGCGTCGGCCGGGGCCGAGGCGGCCGAGGACCATCCGGCCTCGGGTCGGCCCGGACACCCACAGGGGAAGCAGGTCGATGGGGCGGGCGAAGCGGGCTTCGGGGTCGATGCCGAGCCGGCGCCGGCGGGCGACACCGACGCCGGTGACGAGCATGGTCGCGGCCCATCCGCAGAACAGGCACACCGCGGCGACCGGCAGCGCGGTCAGCGTCCAGTAGCCGACCGGCCCGGGCAGTTGTCGGGTAGCGGGGGGCGGCCAGGCGCGGGCGGGCCGGGAAGGGTCGGCGGCGAGGCGCGGCAGCGCCGACATCAGGTCGGCGACGCTGACGTGCAGGGCGTGGTGACCGCCGAGCAGAAGGGCGGCGAGCTGCGCACCGGCCCACACCCCGCCCCCCAGAAGGCAGAGCAGGATGATCCCGGCGACCAGGGCGATCTCCCCGTCGATACCGAGACCGGCGCCGGGGCTGTCACCGCGCCGGCCGGTCATGCCGCACCTGCCAGGAGCGGGTGTCGTGTGCGGGGTGGCGTGGGAAGCGGCCGTGCAGGGGGCGGCGGGCTGGGGGAGGGGATGTCGAGCAGGGCGGTCAGGTCGCGGATCGCGCGGGTGCGGCGCATCCGCACCGCCCGATCCGTCACACCGTCGCGGTCCCCGATCTCCTGGGTGCTCAGCCCGTGCACGCCGAGATCGACCAGCAGCTGCAGGTAGGACGGGGACAGGCCGGCGCGGCGCGCGGCCGCGAGCAGCTCCAGCAGCTCCTCGAGCGGGTCACGATGGTCGGCGAAGACCGGCAGCGCGCGGTCCGCGAGCAGCGGGGATGACATCGGCACGGTAATGCGGTCCGCCAGGCGGGGCCGGCCGAACACCGCCTGCTCGGTGTCCAACAGGACGTTGATCCAGACCTTGCCCGGGCGTCGCTCGACCGGATAGGAGGTGACGACGATCCACGCCGAGGCGATCAGCTCGGTGTAGAGGTCGTCGAACTGGCGGTGGCCGCGTCGGGCGTGTGCGGAGGCCTTGGACACCAGCGCGGGCATCATCCTCGCCAACACGACACGCGCCGCATCGACGTCCCCACGGACGGCCTCCGTCACGAGGAACAGCAGTCGCTGGTCCGCCAGCGGCGCCTGCACCGACGTGTCGCTGCCGCAGCCGTCCACCACCTGATCAATATCCGTCAGCGGCGCCATCAACGACGACGCACCCCGCCAGCGATGCACCGCCGCCAGCGCCTGCCTGCTCCGCGACCAGGCCGCCCAATCACGCAACCACCTGTGAAGCGCCGGCGATACCGCCCGAGGCAGACACGAAGCGGGCAGCAAACCCGCGAAGATCTCGTTCTCCATGGCCGCGAGGCTGCGCGCCGGGTTCCCCACAAGGTTCCCGCGGAACTTCCCCACACACGCGGACCATCACGCGGACATCAAGGCTCGCTGTGACGGCCTCGGCAACGCAGGTCATCGCGGTCTCGGGCGCCCACAGGTCGCGAGGTTTGGGCACGTGCCCATGGATGGCCACGAACTGACCGGCGACGCACACCTGCCGGCGTGGCCGTGGCCCGGCGGGTCGCGCAGCGTCTCCTCGACGCCCGCAAGGCCGCCGGGCTGACCGGGGAACGGCTCGCGACCAATCTGGGCTGGCCGCGCTCGAGGTCTCCAAGCTCGAGAACGGCCACCAGACGCCCAGCGATCTGGAAGTGCGGGAGTAGACCCAGGCCTGCGGGGCCGGCGAGACCTCCGAGGGCGAGCTCCTCGAGGAACTCGCCGCCGGCCGCGCCCGGCACCGGCAGTGGCGTCACGAGCTGCGCCGCGGGCAGATCAGGACGCTGGGGGACCTCGCGATGCTGCTCCGTGGGGCGTCCCCGATCCGCAACTTCGAGATCATGCTGATCCCCGGGCAGATCCAGACCGCCGGCTACAGTCCGGTACCGCGTGCTGGAGAACGTCCGGGTCCACGGGGCGAACGCCGACGAGGTCAATGTGACGGTCGCGGCCCGGATGGCCGTGCAGGATGTGCTGCATGACCGGAGCAAGCAGTTCGAGTTCCTTCTCAGCGAGGCGGCGCTGCGCGCGGGCCTTTGCCCGCCGGACGTCATGGCCGCTCAGCTGGACCGCCTGCTGGGTCTCGCCGGCATGCCGAACCTGACCCTGGGGATCATCCCCTTCGGGGCGGAGCCCTCGATCGCGCCCCTCAACGGCTTCCTCATGGCCGACGACGCGACGTTCGTTGAACTGTTCGCCTCCGAGGTCCACCTGTACGGCGAGGAGTCCGCGGCCTACGGGCGCATCGCGGACCTGCTGCGCGAGGCCGCGCTCACCGGGGAGAAGGCACGCGGGCTGATCCTGCGGGTGCAGGCCGGGCTGCTTCATGCGGAGGCACGAAACTCCGGGGAGAGCCGAGAAGGATGACGAACGATGAGGGCCCGCGCCCCTACGTGCTGGTGAGCTGCGCGGCGTCGGTGGACGGCTATATCGACGATGCGACGCCGGCACGGCTCCTCCTGTCCAACGACGAGGACTTCGACCGGGTCGACGAGGTTCGGGCAAGCTGCGACGCCCTGCTGGTGGGCGCCGAGACGATCCGGCGGGACAACCCCCGCCTGCTCGTCCGCTCGCAGGCGCGCCGCGATGCCCGCGTGGCCGCCGGCCTGTCCCCGAGTCCGGCGAAGGTGACACTCACTGCCAGCGGAGAGCTCGATGCCGCGGCGAGCTTCTTCTCCGCGACGGTCGGAGACGCGCCACGCCTGGTGTACTGCCCGTCGGCTGCGGTCGCCGTGGCGAAGGAGGCGGTCGACGACGTCGCCACCGTGGTCGACGCCGGAGCGGGGCTGGAGCTGGCCGAGGTGCTGGCCGACCTGCGGGGCCGCGGGATCGGTCGGCTGATGGTCGAAGGTGGAACGCGGGTCCTGACCCAGCTCCTGACTGCGGGTTTCGTCGATGAGCTGCACCTCGCGGTTGCGCCGTTCTTCGTCGGCCAGCCCGAGGCGCCGCGGTTCGTCGCCGGCGGGGTGTTCCCGTGGGACGCGAACCGGCGCATGCGGCTGGCGGAAACGAGGCAGATGGGCGACGTGATCCTGCTGCGATACCTGCCGCCCGTAGCAACGGAGGGGTAGCTGGGATCTACTCGCCGCAACGCGCGGGACTACAGGTCGGAACATTTCCGCCTCGCACCCGCGGGGTTGCGCCGCGAATCGGAGGACCATGGCGTGCACGGCTGATGACCTGTTGCTGGAGGGCCACAGCGGACGGTGACAAAGTTGGTCGCCGTGGGTGAGCGAGACAAGCAGGAAGGTGGGTGTGGGGATGCGGGATGCCGACGTCCGAAGAGCCCTCCTGGGCGACCTTGCCACGCAGTCCGACTCGGACACCCTCGTCCTCGATGAGCTCGACCTGTGCGGCCTGACCCGGGTCGATGTCGCGGTCGTCAACGGCCACCTGTCCGGCTTCGAGATCAAGGGCTCCACGGACACACTGCGCCGGCTGCCCGGCCAGGTCGCCGCCTACTCGCAGGTGCTCGACTTCGCCGAGCTGGTTGTAGCCGAGAACCACTACGCCCGCGCGCTGGACCTGCTGCCCGACTGGTGGGGAGTGCGCGTCGCCTCCGGAACCGACCAGGTGCGCTTGGACGACATCCGCCCGGCTCGGATGAACGACGGCGTGGATCCGGGCGCCCTCGTGCAGCTGCTCTGGCGGGAGGAGGCGCTCGCCGAGCTCGTGGCCCGCGACCTCGCCCGTGGATTCCGGTCGCGACCTCGCTTCGCTGGATCCTCTGGGAGCGCCCCGCCACCGAGGTCCCCCTCGAGGAACTCAGGACCGCGGTGTGCGCCCGACTCAAGGGGCTAACCAACTGGCGCGTTGCTCGCTGACCGTCACGCGGCGGTGCAGCGTCCCGTGCTGGCACCACCGGGTCGGACCTCCACCTGACGCCCTGACGGCGGCATCTGTGAACCAGGCGTCGGCAGAACAGTGCCTCGTTGTCTCCTGTTCCGCAGACACGGCAAAGGCAGCCCCCTGAACGGGTTAGCCTTCGATCCCAAGGGGGTTAGAAACCATGCGGATTTCGCACAGGAGAATATTTCTTTTCGTCACCTCGGGCATTGTCGCCGGCACCATCGGGCTTTCCGCTCTGCCGGCGCTCGCCGATCCGAGTCGCCCCGACGGGCTTCCGCCCGGGTCTCCGTCGCTGACGTCCTGCCCTGTCCTGCGCATGGGTTCGACAGGTTCTTGCGTCACGGCCGTGCAGGGTGGATTTGCCGAGCTCGGAGTCAATCTCGGTCTACGGCAGACGGGCTTCTACGGAAACCACACGATCGCCGCGGTTCGGGCATTCCAGCAGAGCTACGGCCTTCCCGTCGACGGCGTCGCTGGCCCGCGTACCCTGGCCGCGCTCGAGGCCAGGCTGGTGCACCCGCCGCAGGGGGTGCCGTCCACGGGTACGGTGCGCTCTGCCGGCCAGCCGATTCCCACCGCGTTCGACCCAGCCCGTGCAGCCGCGGTCGCCCGCCAGGAGGCTTCAGTCACGAAGGCCCCATGGCGATCCCCGGGGGGCGATCACTGCACCGAGTTCGTCTCGTTCGCGCTGTACGCAGGGAAGATGCCGACCGATAGCACCTGGTGGCCGTTCTGGGAATCACCGCATCGCGCATCCCTCTCCGGCCAGGCGAAAGACACCATCAAGAATGTAGCCGGCGGCGTCATTCCCGGATCTCCGGCGTGGGACATCTCGTTCGACTTCGCCAACTATTTCACGGCGAAGCGTGGCTGGGCCAGCCGCATCGATCTCGATCCGCATTCACCTGACTCGGCGTATCTCGCCGGCGCCAATGTCGGCGATGTCATCATCTACGACTGGAAAGGCCGAGGAGACTCCCGCGATGGACATGCCGCCATGGTGACGGCCCTCGACGGGACGCGAACCATCGTCTCGCAGCAGGGCCTCGGGCCCAGCGAGAACCAGACCGCTCGCGACTGGGACTATTCGACCCTGTCGAACGAGCCTCTGGTGAAGGGAAATCCATCCATGAAAGTTTGGCTTATTCAGTGGTCGAACAATGCACGGGGATAAAGGCCGTTTTAGGAAATCGTGCCACGTATGCGCCGTAGCACGGCCGCGGGCGCCGAGGGTCGGCCGTTGATGATCGCCCCTTGGCGAACGCGCGCTTCGTCAAGGACACCGCCTACGGCAAGAATGTCGGTTCCGGCTGGCCCGGTACGGCCGATAGCTGACCGGGGCGTGGTCGAGAGCTGCCCGCCGCCGCCCATGGCGATTCCCCTGGCGTCAGTCCAGTCCCGTGTGGCCTGGGTCTCGGCGTGGGGCTGGGCCAGCTGGCCGCGACCGACAGGTCCGGACGAGGCTCGAAGCCGGGCACACGCCAACGCGGGAAGCCGCGGCGGACCCTGTCGGCGCCCGACCCGGCCCGGGGAACGGTTCGAGCGCCGGGGCCAGGAGAAGAGGAGTGGTTCCGCGGCCCGGCCTGACGTCAGTCGCGTCTCCCCTGGACGATCTCGGGTCTCACACCCAGCCCCCGCAGCACCTTCTCCGCAGCCAGGATCTCTGCCATCGGCCGGTCGACGAGGAGAGGTACCCGTTCGCGGCCCAGCGACCTGATGAACTTCTTCGCCTCGTCGCGGGTGAGATCGGGACGCATCGCAGCAACCGCGTCGATCATCGAGCCAGTGGCCAGCATCCGCCGCACCAGCAATGTGCCGATCGGGCCGGAAGGGCCACCCTCGCCGGCACGGTCGGCCATGGCCAAGCGGAGAACGGACCCGCCGTCGTCGACCACCTCGCAGGACAGACCCGCAGCCTTCAGCGATGTCACCAGTGCCGCGAGGTAGCTCTTCGGCTGATCTACCAGGAGCGGCTGGACACCCCAGCGAGTGTCGCGAAGTAGCTTCTTCGCGTCGTCCTCGGACAGGTCCGGCCGGACAACGCGGATGGTCTCGACATGCGAGTTTCTCCCGGCAGCGCGCTTGAGAATGAGCGTGCCACGCGGCTCACCCGGGTCGGTCGACGGCGGTGGGAGCTGGAGCAGTGGCTTACGTTCCCGCGGGGCGACCGGGGTTCGCTCCGGTCGCGGTTTCGGTGCTGGTCTCGACGACAAGGACGGTGCTGGTCTCGGCGCCGGCTGCGCTCGCGCCTTGAACAGTTCCCCACAGGCCAGACACTTGATCCGTTTCGGTGCGGCGAGCGCACCGGCGGCGCCGCCGACACCGAGGGTGGCAACGCCGGCGATACCGATCCCGGCCTTCGCCTTGAAGCTCCGCTTCGTCCGGAACGACACCGACCTGCACTTCGGGCAGCGGACCTGCCCGTCCTCGTCGAGAATGCCCTGCCTCATCCGATCCCCCCTCGAACTGGGAGAGATCGTAGCGCCACAGATGCACAGCGTTGGGGGACGTACCCCCTCCTGCGACTCAGCCCATCGGTTCGGCCCCCTACGCTGGCGCTCCCACCGACCGCTCGGGCCCGCCTCTGAGTGCTGCTGCTTGCCCTCACGGAGGTCGCCCACGTCCTGCGCCTTGGCGGATCCTGACCGCGCTGATCCCGCGCCCGTGGTTCTACGGCGCCCCATCACCGAGCGCTTCCTCGTCGATGGACTGCGTTCTCCCGCGCCGGCAACCTCGTGGACCCGGCCGCTGGAGGACTACATCCGGATGCTCGCCGAGACCGGGTTCGCCATCACGGCGATGACCGAACCGCGCCCGACCGACGAGCAGCTCACGACCGACCCTTGGTGGGCCGAGCACTTCCAGTATCCAGTGTTCCTGCTCATCGAGGCACGCGTGCTTCCCTCAGCGGCGTAACCCTGGTGCCGGTCGCGACCGCGATTCTCCGCGCCTATCGGGTCACTCTCGACCCGACGCCGTCCCAGCAGTCCGCGCTGGCCCAGCACGCCGGGGCGGCCCGCTGGGCGTTCAACCACGCGCTGGCCGCGAAGGTCGCCGCGCATGAGCGGTGGCGCGCAGAGGTCGACACGCTCGTCGCGGCCGGCACCCCCGAGGCCGATGCCCGCAAACGGGTCAAGTCCCCATCCCGACGAAGTCGGTTATCCAGAAGGCGCTCAACGCGGTCAAGGGTGACGACCGCAAGGGCGTCGATGGCGCTTGCCCGTGGTGGCACACCGTGTCGACCTACGCCTTCCAGTCCGCCATGGCCGACGCGGATGTGGCGTGGAAGAACTGGATGGACTCCCATGCCGGTCGACGTAAGGGCCGCCGGGTCGGCTACCCGAGGTGCAGGTCGGGGGCCCACGCGCGCAGGGGATGATCGTGGAGCGGCTCGCAAGTCCGCAACTGCCCAGTTGGGGAAGTTCGTGCTGCGCCGTGACCCGCGCGACCTCAGTTGGATATGGGCACTGGACCCGAAGGGCGGCGCCTATTTGGAGGTGCCGTACCGGACGGCGTCACGGCCGCCGATCAGCGTGTAGGAACAGCAGCACCGTCGCCCCTGTTTGACGTGGTCGGCGAGCCGGCGCGCGGGCGGACGACAGTCGCGGAGGTGGCGTTCACCTTCGGGTGGACTGAGCAGGTCGTGGCGGCGCAGGGCTGTGCGCCACGGCGGCTGGTCTGCGTCAGGAGGCGAGGGGTCTGGGCCCTCAGAATTTATGGCAGATGACAACGAAGTTGATAGCAGTGGTGCCGACATCTGCGCAGATCTCCTCCCGGGCGACGCCCCACTTCTCGAGTTTCTCCTGGCTGTGGCCATTCAAGAGGAGCGCCCGGTCCACAGACCAGTGACGGTTGCGGAGAGTACTAAGAGTTATGTGGCCCCGAAAACCATATTTGTTGTTGTTCCAGTATAGCCCGAAAGCATGCGGGTAAGTGTAGTTCCAGCCCACGCAGGCCTGGAACTTGCTGCTGCTACTGCAGTAGACCTTGGTCACGGGGGCAGCCTGGGCGCCCGCGGCGCCGAACACGAATGCCATCGTGATCGAGAGCAGCATCGCTGCCAATACGTAGAGACGTCGCATCGAAAGACCTTTCATGGATGGATGATGCCGGGGGGTCCGGCGCCGGTCGGTGCGGATTGATTCCTGCGGTAGTCGGGGCCGGGGCTCGGAACCGGGTCGAGGGGATAGCTCTTCTGACAGGTCGGAACCGAGTCATGCCAATCTCCTTCTGCAGGCCGGCGGAAGAAGGTATCAGGCATTTACCTCACTTGCACCAAAACAAGGCTTAGCCTGGGCATACACCGTGGCCGTACCAGCGCCTTGGCGACCGGCACCAGCAAGCTGGGCGCAGCGCACCCGACCGAATGCGGGTTAGAGGTGCTGGTAAGGAGTGAGCATTTTCAAAGTTGGTTTTTTTAGATTCCTTCCTGTTCCAGGACGAAGACGGCTTGGGTGAATGTGCCGACCCGGCGTGGGCAGCCGCGGAAGCGGCTGAAGACGCGCCAGTTTTTCAGGACC